>CAJVYM010000035.1 GCA_913009415.1 uncultured bacterium | reverse complement strand
TTGCGGAAATATCGAGACTTGGGACGGTCCTGCTCCTTGTGGGGGCATCATATCACATAGGGTTCTCCATTGCCTTCCACGAGAAGCTCGTAGAAGCGCGCTCAGCGCTATGAGTAGGGGTCTTCTGACTGGGGGGAAGGCAATCGTAACAGTTCGTTCTACGGAGTGCTCGAGATTTGATGTCATACAGCGCCAGACTGATTTTGTCGAGCTGGAGCACGACAAGCGGTCATATGTGAGGCAATCTCCCTTCCGATTCTTGCACTTCTACACAAGGGAAGAGTTTCTGAGTGCTCTTGCAGACAGCGGACTTCTGCCTTCTTCTGTCTTTGCAGTTACAGAGAAAACAGGAAACCTTGAGAGAGACGAGAGTACCGCGATCAATACCTACTGGCTTGCTGTTTGCACACGAGTGCTGGTGTGATCTGCCGTCTGCGGACGCTGTTCTCCATTCATGAATCTCCGCTCCGTCTGGAATACCAAGCCGAAGTGCGCAAAAAAACAGCGTTAGCATTCGAATCACTATGGAGCCTAGGGGACTCGAACCCCTGGCCTCTTGCATGCCATGCAAGCGCTCTCCCAGCTGAGCTAAGGCCCCAGTGTGTACGTATTTGTTACCCGATTAGCGCCTGTTTTTCAAGGCAGATCACACAGGTAGTTGGCGATCATGTGCTCCAGGATCATGTGTGCGTCCTCTATCCGCCCGTAGTGATCCTCGGGGAACAATAACACGTGATCGGCAATGCTTCTTGCCTTTCCACCATCGAAGCCGAGGAGGGCGATCGTCTCAAGGCCCGCATCCTGGGCCCATTCCATCGCGCGCACGATGTTCGGTGAGTTGCCGCTCCCGGTGATCGCGATCAGCACATCTCTTGGCTGAGCCAGCGCCTCCAGTTGGCGTACGAACACGGCGGTGTAGTCTTCGTCATTTCCCCATGCGGTGATGAGCGGAACGTTGTCGGTGAGGGCGATGGCGCGGAACGCCGGACTCTTGCCGTGTGATGCCAGTTTCTGCAGGTCGTTTGCCATGTGCGATGCGGTGGCTGCGCTGCCGCCGTTTCCGATGATGAATAGCGTTCGCTGCTCTGCGCGTGCGCGTTCCAGAGCCTCGACTACCTCGGCAACTGTCTCTGGATCGATCGATCGTAGCCCGTGTTCTAGCTTATCGATGTACTCGCTAATGTAGTCTTTCACTTATTCCTCCACATAGATTATCCGACTGCCTTGCCCCTCGAATGAAAACGGAATCCTGCGTAGGCCGAGCGCCTCCATTCGTCGGATGAGCTGGCCCTGTTCCTCCGGATCGCAGTAAAGGAGGAGGAAGCCTCCCCCACCGGCGCCGAGGATCTTTCCTCCTTGCGCACCGGCTTCAAGCGCCGCTTTGTACCACTCGTCGATCCGCGGGTCAGTGATCCCGCTCGCGATCTGGCGCTTGATCATCCAGCTTCGGTGCAGCAGCTTTCCTATCGATTCTGGGTGGTTATTACACAAGGCTTTGTGCAGCTCCTCGGCCAGCCTGACCAGTAGGCCTAGCTCTCGGTCCGCCTTTCCCTGCCTCGTCTTTGTGACCTGCTCGTTTAAGATGTCCGAACTTCGCCGCTGCATGTGCGTGTAGAACAGGAGGAGGGATTCCGACAGCCTGCGCCGCGTCGAACGCTCGCAGATGATCGGTTCAACACGGACGGAGTCGTCGCGGTTGAAGTGGATGTAATTGAGTCCGCCGTAGGCGGCGGCGTACTGGTCCTGCTTTCCGATCGGCTGACCCAGGGTGTCGATCTCGATCTCGCACGCTTCGCGCGCTAGGCGCTCCGCTCCACTGAACTGGTCGGCGTAGGCATGCAGGGCGTGCAACAGACCCACGGTGAGGGTCGATGAGGAGCCAAGCCCCGTTCCGGCGGGGATATCGGCGATCGTGGTGATCTCCACCCCGCGATCGATCCCCGTCTTGTGCAGGGCAGCGCGCACGATCTCATGCTTCAGATCGTCAACACGATCGACGATCTCCGTATCGGAATACGAAACACGAATTGAATCGTCAAACCGCTTGTTCACCGTAACGTACATGTACTTGTCGATCGTCGTCGACACGACGGCTGCTCCATGCTCTCGATAGTAGGAAGGAAGATCGGAACCGCCGCCGGCGAAGCTGACGCGAAACGGCGTACGGGTAATGATCATGCGTATCTCCTTTGCGCCTCTTCGTAGCGCGCCTGTGTCCCAATGTCGAGGAGCTCTTCGTTGCTCTCGTAGGCGTAGAGAGCCTTCCCTACGTTCAGCGCACGAGGAAATAGGTCGACGACGAAATCAGCCGGTCCGTGCTGTGGAAGAAACTCGAGTATCTCCGGCTCCAGCAAGTAGAGTGCGGCGTTGCCGAGGTTCCCGTGAGAGAAATCGCCCGGTGCGTGGTGCAGGTCGATGATCCTGTTGTTAGCGTCCACCTCCACGATGTCACAGTCGTGCGGGCGATCCGTGCGCTGCACGACGAGCGTCCCGATTCCGCTGTGAGCGTTGTGAAACGCTTCCAGTTTAGCGAGGTCGAAGCGAGTGAGGATGTCTCCGTAGACGACGACGAACGGCTCATTGAGTAGATCAGAGAACGCGCGCAGCGCACCGGCCGTCCCCTGCAGTTCCTTTTCGTGAGAGTAGGCGATGTGCGCGTCGTGGCTGCTTCCATCCCCGAGATGCTCTTCAATCTTGTCTCCCAGGTGGTGAAGGTTGATGTACAGGTCGTGAATTCCGTATGAGGCGAGCCAGTCGATCGTATGATCGATCAGCGGCTTGTTCCCGATCGGAAGGAGCGGCTTAGGGGTAGTCAGCGTCAGTGGGCGCAGTCGCTCGCCCTCTCCGGCACATAAGATGACGCCCTTCATGAGATGCCTCCGAACGACGAAAGACGTCGGAGACAAGCTCCGACGCTACGAAAACTAACAGGTACCACACAGGCGCTTCCAAGCGATGCTCTTTGGAACATGTCGGCAATGAACCGCGTAACTACGAAAAGCTTGATGTAGCGTCGCACCTTGCCTGCCTGTCGCGTCCAGGAGGCAGACAGGTGTGCCACGTTGCTTATTGTTCTACGCATGTGCTATATCTCCTTATCCGGTCCGCCGTTGACCTTCTGTTTCTGCGAGGATCACATCGACGGCTACTGCTAGATCGGCCACCACCAGATCAGGCGTCACTTCGTATAGTCCATCCTTTCCCGCAAAGCCGGTACGAACGAGAATCGTGCGGCAGCCGGCGCGCTCTCCCGCCAGGATGTCGCTCGTGGAATCCCCCACCAGGTAGGAGAGGGCGGGGTCGATCCCGTGCTCATCGCGTGCCCGCTCCAGCATCCCCGTCCCAGGCTTGCGGCAGGGGCAGTCTTTGAGGTACTCGATCACCGTCGCCCGCGGATGGTGTGGGCAGTAGTAAAGTGCGTCCAGGTGCGCACTGTGCTTGTCAAGCTCGCTGCGCAGGCGTGCATGGATCCCTTCAAGATCGGCGATCGTCAGGTAGCCCTTGGCAATCCCCGCCTGGTTGGTGACCACGATGACCGGGATCTCGGCCGCGTTCAACCGCGCGATCGCCTCCCCCGCGCCAGGGATCAGCTCCAGGTCTTCGGCACGGTTTAAGTGATCGATCTGCCTTACGATAACACCATCGCGGTCGAGGAACACCCCCCAGTTCAGCATATTGATCTAACGGACGACAAGACTGACCATCTTACCCGGGATGGCGATCGCCTTTATCACTCTCTTGCCATCGAGCTTCGAGGAGACAGCCTCATGCCCGAGGACGTACTCACTCAACGCATCCGCATCGCGCGCGATCTCCATGGGCACGGTCACCCGCGCGCGCACCTTGCCGTTTATCTGCACGGGGATTTCTACCTGTTCCTCAGCGATCTCGCTTTCAGAAAACTGCGGCCACGCCTGATCGAGAATGGCGTCATCATCACCGTTGGTGTGGCCGATACGCCGCCACATCTCCTCGCAGACGAACGGGGTGAACGGGGAGAGGATGAGGATCAACCCCTCGATCACGGCACGCACTAAGGCGTCGCTACCTCCGTCGCCGACGTAGCGGTAGGTGTCGTTAACGAGCTCCATGATCGCCGAGACGGCGGTGTTGAAGTTGAACCGTCCCTCGATGTCCTGCGTCACCTTCTTCAGCGTGCGCTGGTAGCGGCGCCACAGCGACCGCCCCGCCTCATCGAGCGTCGTTGGATCGAACTCCGTCGGTGCAGCGGCGACGCGCTCGGCGTTCGTCACCACGAGCGTCCACACGCGGTTGACGAAACGGAACGCCCCGCGTACCCCCTCCTCCGACCACTCAATGTCACGGTCGGGAGGGCCCATGAACAGTGTGTACAGCCGCTCCGTGTCCGCGCCGTAGGCATCGATGATCTCCGATGGCGCGACGACGTTCTTCTTCGATTTGCTCATCGAGAAGTTGGAGATCTCAAGCTCCTTGCCGCAGTGTGGGCAGTGTCCATCTTTAACCTCGCTGGGATATAGCCAGCCGTGCTCGGGGCAGCGATAGGCCACGTGGCAGACCATTCCTTGGGTGAACAGGCGCTTGAACGGCTCGGAGAAGTTAACGTAGCCCATATCCTGCAAGGCCTTGGTGATGAAGCGCGAGTAGAGCAGGTGCAAAATGGCGTGCTCGACTCCGCCCACGTACTGATCGACCGGGAGCCAGTTGTTGATGTCCTCGACGACGAACGGAACCTCGTCGTTCTTGGCCGAGATGTAGCGCAGGTAGTACCACGAGGAGTCGACGAACGTGTCCATCGTGTCCGTGTCGCGCCTCGCCGGAGCCCCGCAGACGGAACAGGTCGTATCGGCGTAGCCGGGGATGTCCGCCAGGCCCATCTTGCCGATAAACTCGACATCGGGAAGGAGTACCGGGAGATCCTTCTCCGGGAGGGGGACGATTCCGCACTTCTCGCAGTAGACGATCGGAATCGGCGCGCCCCAGTAGCGCTGACGGGAGATGAGCCAATCGTGCAGGCGAAAGTTGATCGCCGCCTTCCCCTTTCCCGTCTCCTCCAGCCACTTTATGACCTTGTCCGTCGCCCCCTCTCCCGGTGTGCCGCTGAACTTGCCCGAGTTGATGATCGCTCCGTGTTCGGCGTGAAAGAGGACATCACTGTAGAACGGGGTGCTCGACATCATTTCCATCACCGTGCGGTACTTGCGCGCTCCATCATCGAGCGCATGGCAGCGCTCCATGATCGCGCGATCTGCCTCGACCGAATCGAACTCGATCAGCTCATCGTGGAAGATGAACAGCCAGCGCCCACCGACGGTTTCGGTCCAGCTGCCAGGCTTCAGGTGCTTCTGCACGATCACCGCGTACTCATCGGCCCGATCGGCGCTCATCGTCAGGTAGAGGCCATCTTCCTCCTTCTCGAAATGGAATCCAGCAGCTTGCAACGCTTGCGCGATCCCTTCGTCTGCGCTCTCGCTCGGGATGTAGCTCTTGGTCACGCCGTCGGTGCGCGCGATCACCGGGATGATGGGGAGGCCGAACTTGATGGCGAAGGCGAAGTCACGCTCGTCGTGCGCGGGGACGGCCATGATCGCGCCGGTTCCGTAGGTCATCAGCACGTAGTCGGCGATCCACACCGGGATCTTCCTTCCGTTCACCGGGTTGATCGCGTACCCTCCGGTGAACACGCCGGTCTTCTCTCGCTCGGTCGAAGCCCGCTCAACGGCCGTCTGTCTCGCCGCTTCCTCGCGATACGCGTCCACCGCCGATTGCTTCTCAGGTGTCGTCAGTTTATCGACCAGCGGATGCTCCGGGGCGAGGACCATGAACGTCGCCCCCCACAGGGTGTCGGGGCGGGTGGTGAAGACGACGATCTCATCATTATCTTCCGTGTGGAACGTCACCTCCGCTCCCACGCTCCTGCCGATCCAGTTCTCCTGCATCTTCTTTACATTCTCCGGCCAGCCGTCGAGCGTCTTTAAGTCATCGAGGAGGCGATCGGCGTAGTCGGTGATCTTGAAGAACCACTGTTCGAGCGTCTTCTGCTCTGGTGGAGTGCCGCAGCGCTCGCACACGCCGCCGACGACTTGTTCGTTTGCTAGGACGGTGTCGCAGGTGGGGCAGTAGTTGACGGTCGCCTTCTTCTTGTAGGCGAGGCCATGCTCGTACAGCTTGAGGAAGAGCCACTGCGTCCACTTGTAGTAATCGGGAAGGCACGTCGTCACCTCGCGATCCCAGTCGTACTCGATCCCCCAAGCACGGAATTGCTCCTTGGCGTGAACGATGTTGTCAAGCGTCCAATTGCGGGGATGGATCCCCCGTTCGATCGCCGCGTTCTCCGCCGGCAGGCCGAACGCGTCCCAGCCCATCGGGTTTAGGATGTTGTACCCGCGCATGATGTAGAAGCGGGTGACGACATCACCGATGATGTAGTTTCTCCCGTGCCCCACATGCAGCGACCCTGACGGGTAGGGGAACATGTTCAGGTAATAGAACTTTTTCAGGGTTGCGTCCGTCGGTGCGCGGAAGAATCCGCGCATCCCCCAGAAGTCGCGCCAGCGCCCCTCAATCTCCTTGAAATCGTACCGTTCTGCCCTCTCTTCTACCATAGCCTAAGTTCTCCCCTTGCCAATCGTTCTGCCTGGGCCAACAGTTCATGAACGTCCTTCATCGTGCGCATTTCGCTGTACATCCGCAGGATCGGCTCCGTTCCCGAGGCGCGGAAGAGCAGCCAGCCATCGTCGAAGCGCAGCTTGATCCCATCGAGGGTCTCAACGCTCGTTACCCTCCGTCCGGCAAATGTGGACGGCGGATTCTCCTCAAGCTTCGTGACAACCTCCAGACGTCCCTCCACCTCGATATCGCGGCGATGATAGAAGCGCGGGCCATACTTATCGAACAATGATTGCACGAGTTCGCTTGCCGGCACACCGGCGCTAGCGACGATCTCCGAGAGGAGTACCGAGTGCAGGACGCCGTCGCGTTCGGGGATGTGCCCCTTAATAGCGATGCTCCCGCTCTCCTCGGCAGCGATCAAGACGTCACCTCGTTTGAGGATCTGTTCGCAGTGATGCTTGAACCCGATCGGGACGACGATCTGCGTCAGGCCGTAATCCTCGCACATGTCGCGCGCCATGTCGGTGAGGTTGAACGCGGTGATGACCGACCCGCGCAGGCCTCGCTGTTCGACGAGGTAGCGGAATATAAGGGCGAAGGTGCGGTGGGCATCGATGAACCCACCCTTCTCGTCCATCGCCGAGATGCGATCGCCGTCACCGTCGGTGACGACACCGATCATGTTCCCCTTCCTTCTTTTGTGCAGAGCGGCGATCACCGCGCGCAGCGGAACGAGGTTTTCCTCTATCGGTTCGGGCTTCTTCCCACCGAAGAGCGGATCGTGCCGCCCGCGGATCTGAGTGTAGGGTACGCCGTACTCGCGCAGAAGCTGCGACACGTACCCTTGCGCCGAGCCGTACATGGAATCGATCACCACGTGCACGGGCGATGCGGTGAGGCGAGCTGGGTCGATCAGCGTTCGCACCTTCTCCAGGAAAGGCGTCTTCATATCGATCCTCTCGATCGCCCCCTCCGGGCAGTGTGGTGTCGGGACTGCGCTTGAGAGGTGCTCTTCTACCCCATCGGTCACTTCGCTTGGAGCGGAGCCGCCGTACTCGGCCTTGTACTTAATCCCGTTGTACACGGGTGGATTATGGCTTGCCGTAAACATGATCCCCGCTGCTGCGTTACGATGCACAACCGCGTAGGAGACCGCGGGTGTCGTTACCGGAGCGTCACTGATCGTGACCGGGATTCCGGAGTCGTGCAGCACGCGAGCAAAATAGTGCGCAAACTCCGGTGATAGGAAGCGCATATCGTAACCGACGACCACTCCGTCCGCCGCCGGCCGGTAGGGGGAGCCCCAATCGGTGTAGATATCGAGCTTCTTCCGGTCCTCGGAAAGGATAAACTTGGCCGTCGCCTCAGCAACGCGCGCTACGTTGTCGAACGTGAAACTGTCAGCGATGACCGCCCTCCATCCGTCAGTCCCGAACTTTATTTTTCTTGCGTCTTCTTGGCTTTCTCTTTTTTCCACGTTCTTCTCCTGTACGCACACGCGATATTGTGTTTATTCGTTGAACATTCTCTGGCAGGATGAGATCGTTGCGCGCGAGGATCTCCTGAAGCAGAGTGTAGGGGATCGATGTCTCCACCCACAGTGAATCGATCTCTACCACCCCGTTCTTCACCGGAATGTGCGGCATCGCCCGCTCCACTGCCTGCTTGTAGCGGGCGAGCATCTCCTCATCGCTCAGCGCTTCAGTAGTTGTATTCAACGGTGTAGCCCACCTTGCTCTCTCCGCCTGCGGGAACAATAACCGTAAAGTTGATCGTGTTGGAATCGACCTTCTCATAGGCTTGCGAAGAAATAGTTATATTCCACGTCCCATTCAGGTGCTCGCGCACATTGATGGACACACTCACGTCCTTGTGGTTGCGCAGCACGATACTGTAGGTCGCGCGATAGCTGGACGGAGCGATCTTCTCGCGCGAGACTTGTGTCCTCTCGCCGACCAGGTCAAAGGCGCTCCCCACCGTCAGGTTGACCGTCTCGTCCTTTGCCGTGTGATTGATCGTGTCCTCTCCCAGGAACAGGAGCGCGCCATCGGCTGTTCCGAACAAGCGCACCGTCCCTGCGGGAAGGGGGATCCCAAGGCCATTTTTCGCACTATTGACGAACGAAACTTTTACCTGCACGCCAGGGTCCCTCGCGCCATCGTAGATGTAGGTCTTGTTCACCGCCACCGTGCTGGCCTTGGCGTAGGGGACAACGAGTGAGTCACCGTTTGCAAGATCGATCGTTCCGGGCAGGGTGTACAGGTGATACTCGAACGCACTTTGCACGCTTGCACCGGGCTCCATCGCCGCCATCGGCGCTGGAGCGGCACGCATGCTGCTGAAGTTATTCGTTACCTGATTCACGTCTCCGGCAACGAAGCGGATCTTTGCTCCGGAAAATTCGAGCCCGCACTGATTGCGCAGGGTGATCTGCCCTTGCAGCGAGAGCGTCGATTGATCCTTGTCAAGGACGCAGATGTAGCTACCCGCCCAGGAGAGATTGCGGGTCAGGTAGGAGATCGTAGCCGGGACATCTCCCTTCTTCTCCGATTGCATCTTCAGTGTGAGTACGGGATCGAGCGAGAACGCATCCTGATTGCCGAGGTTTACCTGCTGCGGCTGGGCGATCGTACGAATAATCCCGGAAGAATCGAGGATTGTTATGGTATCCGTTCCATAGGAAAGGAGCGTTCCGCGATAGACGCCGTTTGAAGTCATCACCTCAACCTTCTTTCCAACAGCAGCGGTCTCGAGATCGCCGGCGTTCGTATAGTCGAACGACTGTGAGAGGAGTGTCGCATCCGTTGAAATCAGCGCCGACTCCGCGATTATGCTCGCTGGGACAGGGACCTTCACGTCGCTTATCCCCTTGGTCAGGCTCAACGTAAGCGTATCCTGCACGCAGGCGATCCCCTGCGAGTAGATCGTCAACACCGGTGCTCCCAACGCGAGAAGCGACATGAGCGTCAGAGCGAGACTGAGGACAATCGCAACCTTTATTTTGTGCATGGTATCCCTCCTTTGGCTGTTGCGATGATGATAGCACAAGCAGGCGCAAGTTGTAAAGGAAACGGGCTTCTGCGGTGCGTGCCTCGTTAAGGAAGCTTTGCGAGCCTCATGCCGTTTTGTGATAAGTGTGCCTGCAAGCTACAATCGCTACTCGATTTGAAGGAGACGATAAATGCAAAGATTCTTTACCGTGGTCGTAGTCATTCTATTTTCGATGTTTGCCTTCGCTGGTCCGCAGGTAAATGCCGGCCAGGAGGGTAAGCTTTCGCCGGCACTGCGGGAGATATTGGCCCAGACCAGTGATACTGTAGATCTATCGAGTTACGCTTCATCGATGCAGGTGTTCTCCCCGAACGGGTTGATTGTTCTACCGATCGCTCCTGGCGGCGGCACGGCGGACGAGCTGGGAGTGCTTGTCAAACTGGCGCACCCGTTTTTCGGGACTAGCTTCCTCGGCCTGCCGGTGATGGTCTCCACGGGGACGATCCTCGGGATGAAGGTTCCTCTTGCTTCCCTGCTGATGTTGATCGCCTCGCCGGATGTTATCTATGTGGAACCGTCATGGAAGACAAAGCCAATGCTTAACGTGAGCGTTCCCGCGATCGGGGCGGACGTGGTGCATGCTCCTCCCATATCGGACATTGGAAAGAATGTGATCATCGGCGCGGTCGATACGGGGATCGATTACATGCATCTGGACTTCCGCTACGATTCCAATGGAGACGGCGTGGAGGAGTCATCGCGCATCCTCTCGATCTGGGACCAGACGAGCGGCCTGCTCGGCGCCTACTACAGCCGTTCGGACATAGAAAGCGATATCGCGGGTGGATTCGGCCCGAACAGCGGGATCGTCCGCGAGAAAGACAGCGAGGGGCACGGGACGCACGTAATGGGAATCGCCGCGGGAGACGGGTCTTCATCTGATGCGGGGATGATCGGCGTCGCGCCTGGGGCACAGATGATCGAGGTGAAGACACCGTTTTACACCTCGGACATCCTCGCGGGGGTGCGCTACATATTCGATCAGGCCGAGCAGGCTGGTCTCCCTGCGGTGGTCAACCTGAGCCTCGGTGGCCAGGAAGGCCCGCACGACGGGACGAGCCTGTTCGAGCAGGGCTTGGATGAGCTCCTTGATCGGCCGGGGCGGGCGATCGTCGTCTCAGCGGGAAACGAGGGGGATGAGAAACTGCACGTTTCACATATCATGGCCGGAGACACGTTCACCTTCTCCGTCGATCCCGGTTCGAATTCACTCGATATGTCTCTGTGGTACCCGGGAAGCTCCGCGTTCACGATCACCGTCACTCCGCCGATCGGAAATCCGCTTGCTGTCACTTCAGGAACGGCCGGTAACGACGTAAATGTGAGCGGAACAGTCAGTGTGGACAACGCTTCCGCCGGTGCCAACCCGAATAACCACGACAACGAAGTGCTGATAACGCTGAGCGCGCTTGCCAGTACTGCACCATGGGACATCAGCGTGACCGACGCCGGCGGCGGCGGCAAGTTCGACGGCTGGATCACATCGAACGACGGCCGCATCATCGGCGGTGATACGAACGAGACGATCGATGAACCAGGAAATGCGAAGAAAGTGATCACCGTGGGATCATTCAACACCAAGTCTCAGTGGCCGTCCCTCGCCGGCGAGCAGGACTTCTCATCGAGCACGCAGGTTGGTGCCCTGTCGTACTTTTCGAGCCGCGGCCCAACACGGGACGGCAGGCAGAAACCGGAGATCACAGCGCCGGGGGCGTGGATCTGTTCAGCGCTCTCCACCAGTTCCCCCTCCGTACTCTATCTCACGAATCCCGATGGCGTACACACGATGAATCTGGGAACGAGCATGGCCGCTCCACACGTGGCGGGCACGATTGCGCTGATGTTCTCCAAAGGTCCACAGTTGACGGCGGCTGAGATCAAAAGAATACTCACCGAGACGGCGACACGAGATACGTTCACCGGGAGCGTCCCCAACGCAAGCTGGGGATGGGGAAAGCTGAATGCACGTGACGCGGTCGCCGTCGTCATCAGCCAGGTCGCCCCGCCTGCCGAGGCTGTGCCCACCGTCAGCCTTTCGAAGAACCCGGTGCGCACCGAGGCGACGTTCAACTATCGGCTCCCGGATGGTACGACGCGGGCACGCCTGCACGTGATCACCGTTGCCGGGAGGGCGGTGCTCGATGTAGATTTGCCAATCGGAGGGACACAGTACACTTGGAACCTAACAGATAAAGTGGGGCGATCGCTGGCAAACGGCCTCTATTTGTACACAATCACCACCGATAAGGGGAACTCCGCGGTGGGAAAGCTGGTGATCTCTAGATGAAATGTGTAATGACTATATTTATGTTGACGATCAGTCTCCTCACTGTGACGAGCTTTGCGAGCGAATACGGAAACGTCGCCTCGATATTCGATCTCTCGACATCGGCACGCGCGGCGGGAATGGGAGGGGCGTTCGTCGCGCTCTCAGACGATGAGAGCGCGGCCTTTTGCAATCCGGCCGGCCTTGGTTGGATTCACAATATCAGTTTTTCTTCGCTCCTTGCCCGGCAGTTCGATACGGTGAGCTACGCGGCCCTTCAGCTCGTCGTTCCCTATTTCGGCGTCGCTGTTCTGTACCTCGATTCCGGGCCCATCGAGGGGAGCGAGGGGACGTTCAGTTACACGAGCGGTGGTGGGGTAATATCGAGCGGATTTAACATCGGTCCGGTCGGGATTGGAGGGCGATTAAAGGTCTATCGTGCCACCTCACCGAACGAAGCCACTGGGTGGGCGTTCGATCCGGCGTTGCTCGTGGTGACCGACATCGTTCGCGTTGGACTGCTGGTGGAGAACGCCTACAGTGAGCCGATCGTGTTTCCCAGCCACACTGAGGACTGGACGCCGCAGATGAGGATCGGGATCGCTGTCACCCTCAAGCCATCGGCCGGAGTGGGGGTGAATGTGAGCGTGGAGGGAGTGGGCCTGTTCTCGGGCTCTCCTCGCCTGTATGCGGGGTTTGAGACATACGTCGATGGCCTGGCCGCTCGCGTCGGGTATGATGGTGATGGAGCGACGTTTGGCCTATCCGTGCGCTTTTCGAGCTTCCAGATAGACTGGGCGTACATCACGAGAGGCGCCTTCCCCGATACTAATCGCGTGTCGCTTGGTTTCCGCTTTTAGGAGGATCCGTGGACTACAGGAGACGAGGAATAATCGCTACAAGAATCTGCGCTATATTGATCATTATCGTCCTTCTTGCTTCGCTACTCGCCGCGGCGGAGACCGAGCAAGGAAAGAACTTCAAACTGACACTCACCGGGAGCAAGACATGGACGCTGAGCTACGGGATCGGGGATGCCATTGGCCTGGCGAAAGCCGGATCCAGCCCGTACCAGATCTCGCTCGATCAGTCGCTCGCGGTTGACATCAAGGGCGAAGCGTTGTCGGTCCTCACCATCAGTGCCCACTTCAACGATAAAGAGCCGGCGAGCATGCAGACGCTGACCATCAACCTTGACACCAAGCACTTAAAGGGCGTCCTGGGCGACTTTTCCCTCACCGGCAAGCAGGCGTTCGCCGTGTACAACAAGAAGCTCAAGGGGTTGCGCCTGGACTACATGCGCGATGGGACGACGCTGACCGGAGTCGTCTCGCAGATCGAGGGGATCTCCGAATCACAGACGTTCATCGGGAGCACGGCCCACACGCAGGTGTTGTACGCCGCTTCGCAGCCAAGAACACCCTGGATCGCTCGTCCCTACCGGACGAACATCGCTGGACTGTACACGTTTAACCTCTCCTCCCCGTTCATCGCCGACTTCTCCATCGTGAACCTGACACTCGTGGCAGGCGATCCGCTGCGTGCCCTTTTAAGCCAGTACAGCCTCGGCTATCTGTATGATGACATCTCCACCTCTCCCTCGAAGGAGCTAAAAGGCGACACCTTCGTCGTAGTCGGAGAAAACTCCGATACTCTCATCCTTAAATCAGAGCCAAGCGCTCTGTTACGAAAGAGGCTGGAGGACGCGATCAAGGCATACAATGACGCGCATCAGCTCACCGGCGCTGATCGTAAGCTCTACCCGTTCACCACGGGGAGCGAATACGAGGCGGCATTCCTTAACGACCTCGCCACGCACGCGACGATCGACGTGGACGAAACCTCCTACCCCATCACGAGCGCTACGCAGCATAGCTTTTACGACCTTGGGAAGAAGAATGTCAAGGTGGGATCGATCACTGTCGAGGTGAGCCTGGACGGCGGGACGTTCCGGCCGATCACCTCTCCTGAGTTCACGGACTACAAGGTGACGACCTACGAGAGCGTGGGGATAATCAAGCTCGATTTCCCGGCCAGCTTCTTCGCCGATAAAAAGAGCGCGGTTCGTGTGTCATTCGACTACAACGTGTCCGGTGACATCTTCAACCTCGGCCTGTCGGTCGTTCCTGGAAGCGAGAAGGTCTACCTGAACGGGAAGCTCCTCGTCCGCGATAAGGACTACGCGATCGACTACGAGCTGGGCATGCTCACGCTGCTTGTGCAAGTGAAGGAGAACGACAAGATCCGTGTTGACTACGAGCGCTCGCGTGGTGGCCTCGGATCGAGCGCGGAGTACGCGCGAAACTTCTACGGAACGATGTTGACCCTTCCCGTCTCATCCGTCCTTACCCTCGACCTGAGCCTGTTACAGGCGGCGGACAGCAAAGGCTCGAATGTGGATGAACAACGAGCGCGCACGATGCCAAACACCCACACCGTCTCGGGTGTTGTCGGAACGATCAAGCTCGATGGATTCAACGCCCAATTCACAGCCGGCTACAACAACAACGTCTTCCCGTTCGACGACGATCTGCGCCTCAACATGCCAAACGAGATCACCTCGATCCTCGTCAGCGGTGACTACACCCTCGTGGCGAGCCTGAACGGTCTGAGCGTGCGCCACAACGGCAAGTGGACAGCGTACAGCGCAGCGAGTGGCCTGTCGGGGAGCCGCATCTACGCGATGGTGGGCGATGGTGATCACATCTACTTTGGTACATCAGCGGGCCTCAGCGTCCTCACCTTAACCGGCGAGGCGCCGTTCGATCAGGTGGAGAACTGGAAGCGCTACTACCTGGAGGATGGGCTGCCGAACGTGGCGATCCACTCCTTGCTGCTCGATGATGGCACGCTGTACATCGGGACAGAGGGCGGCCTTGCCGTCGTGCCGGTGGATTCGCTCGATGATCCGGTAAGCTACAAGGCCTACAAGTCTGGCTCGTTCTCGACCATCTATGCCATCGCTGCAAGCGGTGGTAAGCTGTACGTGGGAACGGAGAGCGGCCTGTTCACGCTCGATCTTGACTCCGGCGTATTCACAGCGGTAGCTGGCACCTCAGACAAGAAGATCAACGCACTTACGGGAAGCGATACAGACCTGCACATCGCCTCAAGCGACGGTCTCGGCGTGATGAGAGGAGGCAGCATAAGTTGGACCTTCCGTGGCGAGCCAGTGTACGCCGTCGCGCTGCGAAACGGCGATGTGTACTGCGGAGCAAGCGACGGCCTGTACAGCGGGAACACGCGCGTGTCAATAACGGAGCGAGAGCCGATCACAGCGATCACTGTGGCGCAGGATGGAAGCCTGTGGGCGGGGAGCCGCGCCGATTCCGATTACAAGCTGAATGTGTGGCATATCGGTGACACGACCGAATCGTTCGGTAACTCCGAGCTCCTCATCGACGGGCGCGACAACTCTCGCTTCAGAGACATCCCCGTTGCGGATCACACCGACAAAGGAATCCTGGCGCGGGCAAGCTTCAATCGCAACGCGGAGAACTACTCCCTCTCCGGCAGCTTCGAGTCGGTGCAACCGACCTTCACCACCATCGGAAGGCTCTCGCGCAGCGATTCCACCGGGTGGACACTAAACGGCAATTTCCACATTGCAGATGGGATCGAGCTCACTGCATCGCACAGCTTCTATGAGGTTGATCATGCGAGTGACCATCCACGCGATACGATGCAGAACAATGCCTCACTATCGATCGACCTTGGAGTGCACGCCGACCTATCGATCAGTCAAGGGTTGGTGAACGACGACTTTCTCAAGCCAGGATTTGACAGCGGTACGCTCACCTACGGATTCTCCCTATCAGATAGCCTCTTCTCAAAGGCCCTCTCCCTGTCGCTTGGGTGGACGGACACCCTGCGAAGTGGCACCGCCAACAGCACCAACCCGCGCGAGAACAGGCTCTCTGCGAGCGCCGACTGGCAGGTCACTCCCGATATTCGGATCAACGGTAGCTGGGCGAGGCCAATGAGCTTCTCCGCCAACAGGACGAGCGGGAGCGAGAAGTGGGACGTCTCCGGCAACGTGCGACACACCTTCACCGGACTTGGCACTACCCTCACCTACACATTGGATGGAAGCCGCGCCCTCACCGACGAGCACTCCCGTATCACGCAGACGGCGAAGCTTGACCTGCGCCCGAAGGAATTCTCCCTCTCCTCTTTCAAACTGACCCCACGCTTCACCCTGGGAGGGAACAACAAGGGCGGAACGATCACGCTGAACGGTCAGGCTAACTTACGGACGACGGTGAGCGACTTCTCCGCGCAGGCGACCATCGGTCGCGACCTATCCGGGTTGGGTAAGGACAGGGAGCAGACGATGGATCGCATATCCCTCAGTCTTGCCTACAGCGGAATACCCGATCTGAGGCCGAACATCTCTTTCACCCAGAACGCAAACAACGTCACCTATCGCGGGGAAGAACGAGGATCGACCAGTCGCAGCCTGACCGGGACGCTCACTTGGTCACCGAAAGACGGCCCACGGGACACGCTGCGGATCAGCGCTCGCGGTTCGTCGGGATCGAGACAGGCAGGGAACCTGACGGTGACCGTGAACAACAGCTACACCTTCTCCACCGACCCGTTCTCAAAGGGCACCCTCTATCAGCCGATCGGCGTGCGTGTCGACCTCGCCGGAAGCTACGCCTCGCGAAACGAGACACCCGACATTAGTCTGTCACTCAAGACGAGCGCCGACCTGACGATCTCCAAGACCTGGCAGACCTCGCTCTCCGCCTCCTACCTCACCGGGACGAAGAGCGACGGCAAACTGTACAACAGCCTGCTCTTTGAGTTATTCGTGGCAGCTAGGTTCTAGATCGAGAGGATCATCCTCGATGGATTCGACAACATGCCATCGCGCTACTTATTGAACGATGCCTGCGTCGAGCGCGACGTTCCTTTGGCCTTCGCTATAGTTTTGCGTTGCGAGACCTTGCGTAGGATATTCTCGCCCTTGACCATCCAGACAAACGGCGTGGGATGTTCGTTGTAGATGCTGAGGTACTGGTCGAGCGCGTCAATAAACTCGGGAATGTTGCGGAACAGCCCACGCTGAATTCGCTTCTGAGTCAGCTCAGCAAACACCCGTTCCACCAAGTGTACCCATGAGGAACTCGTCGGCGTGAAGTGCAGTTTGAACCGGGGATGCTTCTTCAGCCACCTCTTTACCCCCGGGGCTCATCAATCAAAGCTCAATCACGGGAGAAAAGGAGGTGTACAGAGACAACACGCCGGAGAAAAGGGCGGGAATATCCGCCCATTGACCGGGGGAAACCTACCCCACCCTTGACACACTGGCTGCCATGCTGATGATCGACTAATGTTATGAGCATGAACAAGAGCGTGAATGAGCCGCCCTGGCTTGACGAGCTGAACCCGCAGCAACGCGATGCCGTCACATACGGCGATGGCCCGCTGTTGGTTGTCGCTGGTGCGGGGACGGGAAAGACAAAGACGCTGGCCTACCGGGTCGCTTACTTGATCGCACGCGGGGTCAACCCGGGAAGAATACTTCTGCTCACCTTCACCCGCCGCGCGGCGCAGGAGATGTTGCAGCGCGCTTCGCGGGTCACCCAGCGGGGCACTCCCGTCACCGGGCGCGTCTGGGGCGGAACGTTTCACGCCACCGCGAACCGGCTTCTGCGCATCTATGCTAACGCCGCCGGGCTTAGCAAGGACTTCACCATCCTCGATCAGGGTGACGCGGAGGATCTGATCGGAATGATCCGTCACGAGATGGGCCTGCACAGCCAAGAAATGAGGTTCCCTCGCAAGCGAACCTGCCTTGCCATCTACTCCCGCACGGTCAACGGATCGATGCCGCTTCATGACGTGCTGGAGCGTTACTTCCCGTGGTGCGACATGTGGGAAAAGGAGCTGCGGAGCATTTTCGGACAGTACGTGGCGCGCAAGCAGGAGAGGAACGTGCTCGATTATGACGACCTCCTCCTGTATTGGGCGGAAATCCTCTCTAGTGATCGCCTGGCCTCCGAGCTCTCGTCTCGGTTCGATCACATCCTGGTCGATGAGTACCAGGACACAAACCCGATCCAGGCGCGCATCCTGCGCGGCATGCGCCACGGAAACAATAACATCATGGTAGTGGGCGACGATGCACAGAGCATCTACGCATTCCGTGGGGCGACGGTGAAGAACATCCTCGACTTTCCCTCGCAATTTGAGGGTGCGAAAATCGTCAAACTCGAACAGAACTACCGTTCCGTCTCTCCAATCCTGGAGACGACGAATCTGGTCATCGCCGCAGCGAGGCAGAGGCACACCAAGAACCTGTGGTCGCAGCGCCAAGGGGGCGAGCGGCCGAAGCTCGTCACGTGCAAGGACGAAACGCAGCAGGATGAATACGTGATCGATCGCGTTCTCAGCCACTATGAGCAAGGAGTCCCGCTACGCAAGCAGGCAGTCCTCTTTCGCGCCGGACACCTCTCAGATTCACTGGAGATCGAGCTGACGCGCAGGAACATCCCTTACCACAAGTACGGCGGGTTGCGCTTCCTCGAAGCTGCGCACGTTAAGGATCTCGTCTCTTTCCTGCGCATTGCGGAGAATCCACGCGACGAGATGGCCTGGTTTCGCGCGCTGCAACTGATCGATGGCATCGGTCCGGGAACGGCGGCCCGGGCGGTGAAACATGTCGCCAAAGAAGGGAACGACCCCGGAGCGATACGGACGTTTCGCGTCAGGCCGGCGGCGAGAGAGGCGCTGGCCGCGCTTGCCGGCGTGATGGACGATATCATTAAGGATAATTACAATCCGGCGATGCAGATCGAACGGATCAGGAAGTTCTACGACCCGCTGCTACAGAAACTGTACGAGAACCCAGGAGCGCGCATGCGCGATCTGATCAGCCTGGAGCAGATCGCCGCTGGGTACAAATCGAGGCGCGACTTCCTCGCCGATCTGCAGCTCGACCCGCCGACATCGACGAGCGATCTTGCCGGCCCACCGCACCGCGATGAGGACTGGCTTGTGCTGTCTACAATTCATTCCGCCAAAGGGGGCGAATGGGACGTGGTCTATCTCACCCATGCAGCCGATGGCTTCCTCCCATCGGACATGTCCACCGGATCGCAGGATGAAATCGAGGAGGAGCTGCGCCTGACCTACGTCGCCCTGACGCGGGCGCGCGACTTCTTGTACATCACCTGGCCGCTGCGCTACTACTTCAAGTGGTACGCCCTCACCGACGGCCACACCTACGCCCAACGCAGCCGTTTCTTTACCGACGAAGTGATGACAAGCATCGATGAGGTCCACCTGGAGTATGCCTCAGGAGATGATATATCGATGGACATCGAGGCCGGAACTGACATCGCAAACCGAATCAGGGGCATGTGGAAAAAATAGTGTCGCTGCAGATGCAACTTAACCTGGGCCTCAGCTTGGAACCTGTTACATAACATAAGATGCAACCAAGCCAATGTGATTAACTAGATCCTACTGGAGGATTGCGGGACCTGACCTCATAGACAGATGCCTCTCGCCAATTCATGACAGTCAGAAGGCACCTTTTTTTACCATAGTCAAACCTTGTCAAAAAGACAGCATGAGCTGGGGTCTACCATTGTATTTTACAGGTGACGGGTATACCGTTGTCAAGTAGAATGTCTACTTGACGGGCCTGCTTGCGCAGCCGCGACGCAGACAGGGGTGTGGCTCACGGGGTCCGCAGGCCTGCACAGGTACTGCTCGGTTCTGAACTACCGCACCGGGCTCCTGCCTCAGGTACTGACGCGTAGGCACCGATCAGGGTAAGGATGCACGATTCGTGGATATGGCAACCAGCGCTCGATGAGCCGTTTCATTCGCTCTCAGTTTAGCCACTTCCTCTGGCTGCACCGTAATAGCACGCGATACTAAAGTCGACCTACCTGATGACGGATCTGGTTCAGCGCATACTTGTTGCCGGGTACACCATAATACTGGTAGTGTCCCTTCAGGACCGATTTTAGCCAGCGTCCCACTTCCGGAACGGGAGAGTGCATGCACCGCCTAAGCTCTATCTTCAGTTCTTTCAGCTTTGCACGCATTCTCTGTACCATCGTCTGCCGAACCACCTGATATCTCTGGCTCTTTCGCAGGATGGCTGATCACAATGTTATCGCCTCTTGTCTGATCTTAAGGTAGAGGTATTCTAAGTCACGGTAGCCACATGCCCGGCGCACAATCCTGGCAATGGTGGCGTTGAATGC
>CAJVYM010000034.1 GCA_913009415.1 uncultured bacterium | reverse complement strand
GCTGTTTGCATTGGGGACAGTGGAATCCTTTACCTCGTCCATCTGGTCTGAGATGAACGCGGACTGTATCGCCATTTACTCCGATTGCGATCCTGTTTACAACCCAACCGTTGAACTTGTACAATGGGGCTAGGGAAACGGTTGCTGACATGGGTACCTCCTTGACGGTGTCTTTCAATCTCTTAATACCCCAAGGACTCCCGTGTCGCAACCTTTCCCTCATCAGCCATCCTGCGAAAGACCCATTCTTCTTGGTGTGCGTGCGGTTCAGTGGCTTCCATTGGGCGCCTTTTTCGGCGGAGCACTGGCCGTCTCCATAGTGTACGGGCTCGCACGGAGGCGGGATCGACGGACGTCGATATTCACCTTGATTCTCGCCGGCGTCGCGGTCGGGGCGCTCTTCTCCGCCATGACGAGTTTCCTGATCTTTCTCAGCTCGGGAGGTGAACATCTCTTGGACGTGTTGTTCTGGATCATGGGGGGTCTGGGGCGCGCCACGTGGCTTTCCACTTGGGGGTAAACCCGGAAGGCCCCTCTCGTTGGCTACTGGTGGCGACGACGCTGTTGACGTCCGTGGCGGTCGCGTTTTCCGGGACTATCGGCTTTGTTAGTCTAATAGTTCCCCACATGATCAGGCTCATCGTAGGTCCGGACCACCGAATTCTGGTTCCTATCTCAGCAGTCGTCGGAGGATGCTTCCTGGTGTGGTCCGACGTCGTCGCCCGCACTGTCGCGGCACCCGCTGAGTTGCCGGTGGGCATTATCACCACGTTTCTCGGGGCTCCATTCTCTCTGTATCTCCTGAAGACGAAAGGGGCACGGCTATAATGGACATTACAGTCGACCGCGTGTCGCTCGCCTATGAAAGATCCGGTCTCGTTCTCGACGGCATCGAGCTGACGGCTCGGCGTGGAGAGCTCTTCGCGCTGATCGGTCCGAACGGCTCAGGCAAGAGTACGCTCCTCAGGGTCATTTCCGGTGTGATTCATCCCCGCGAAGGAATGGTTCTGCTAGGTGACACACCGGTCGCCACGCTCTCAAGCCGCCAAATTGCCCGTCGCCTGGCGGTGGTGGAGCAGGATCGCTAAATCAGGTTCGACTTCACCGTTCGCGAAATCGTGGCGATGGGGCGAATCGCGCACCGTAGACGATCCGCGATCGAGTCCCACCAGGATCGCCGTGCCGTCGAACGGGCGACGAAGCTGACGGACGTTGGCGGACTCGCCGACCGGTCTATCCGTGCCGTCTCGGGGGGGGGCAGCGCGTGTATCTGGCTACCGCGCTCGCTCAGGAGCCGAAGGCACTCTTGCTCGACGAGCCGACCACCCATCCGGATCTCCACCATCAGGTGCAGTTCATGTCAATCGTTCAGCAGAGCGCGAGCGCGGGGACAGCAGTCCTCATCGCCACTCACGATCTTATGTTGGCGGCTCAGGCGACGGATCGGATCGCCCTGATAAGCGAAGGGCTGATCGTCGTGAGGGGCCGGCCGAGGGAAGTTCTCACCCGCCTGCACATACAGCAGGTGTTTGGCGTGGATGTTGTCGTGGGAAATCATCCGATGCCTGAGATCACCTACATCCTTCCCATGCTTCCTAAACGCCGTCCGACCGGTTCGTAGTATTCCGATTCACTTTCCTCACCTGTTGACGACACACCGGGAGAACGGACGCTGAGCGTGAAGCATCCCGAGCAACAAACCTCAGAGAAGCCGCTATCCAACGAACCGCTTCTTGTCATGTCAGCACCGGCATGTTATTGTGTTCATTAGAAAGACGTTTGCAGTGAAAGGAGGCTGGACGATGCCGAAGGCAGTCATTATCGATGGTAGGAAGATCGCGGAAGAGACGCAACTAGACTTGAAGGCAGAAGTCGATGCATTGGCGAAGAAAGGGATCACGCCCGGCTTGGCGACTGTTCTCGTCGGAGAAGATCCAGCAAGTCAGGTCTACGTTCGAATGAAGCAGAAGGCGTGCGACAGGCTGGGTATCTTATCGCGCGGTGTCCGACTTCCGGCGAGCATCGGCCAGGCGGATCTGATCTCCGAAATCGAGACCCTTAACGCCGATCCGGAGATTCACGGAATCCTCGTACAACTTCCACTTCCGAAGCATCTGGACGCAGCAGACGTGTTGCAGCGGGTGAGCCCGGACAAGGACGTGGATGGATTCCACGCAACGAATCTAGGAAAGCTACTTTCCGCGAAGTACTGGGAAGACCTGCCACGCTTCATCCCCTGTACGCCAGCTGGGGTGATCAGGCTGATCGACTCCACTGGCGTCGAGATTGCCGGAAAGACAGCGGTCGTCGTCGGCCGCAGTCTGATCGTTGGCAAGCCCTTGGCGATGCTTCTCCTAGCCCGTCAGGCAACGGTGACGATCTGCCATTCACGCACGCAGGATCTTGGCTCTGAAACGAAAAGGGCCGATATTCTGGTAGTGGCTGCTGGAGTCCCACGGTTGATAACTGGCGAGATGATCAAGCCGGGCGCAGTGGCTATCGATGTCGGCGTTAATCGTTTGGAAGAGGGATTGGTAGGGGACATCGACTTCGATTCAGCCAAAGATATTGCCGGCCACCTGACGCCGGTCCCCGGCGGCGTCGGCCCAATGACGATCACCATGCTGTTGGCGAACACCGTGCGGTCGGCCCAAGAAAGCGCAGGAGCCTGACCGCCCGAGCTTGCTTCTCTGGCTTCAATCCCCCGGGTTCTTATCTCAACTGGTGATTTCGAGGCGTTATTCCTCGATCGTCCGCTCCAGGGTTTTGGATATCCGCTTGAAGAAAGACCGTAGACCTTCAATCTAGGCACTGAAGATAACTTTCCCTTGCGCCTGATCAAAGATCACCTCGTCAATGTGCCTATCTGCAATGGCCTCGGATACCAGTGCGATGACAAACACAACGGCCTACCCGGGGGTGGCTCCGTCTGAAGCGTCCTTCGAAATGCATGGCGTCTGTCTGGCGTCTTGTACGCACCACTCTCCCAGACCGTCGCCTGGCGGAAAATTCGCGACATTCCCATCAATTCGAGGAGAACGATCCCCGCAATCACGGGGATTCCAGGTGCTCGTAACTTCTTCATGAAATGGGTGAACACCGCCGGGTTGTACGCGACCCTGGCCTGCGAAGAGGTCTCCCTGATCCCAAGCTTCTTCTCCATCTTGATCGGTTAGAGGTCGATCGACTCCGTTTCTGCGTGGCCACGGCGGAAGTCCTTCTTCCCCTGATACTCGGTTTCTGCTGAGCCCGCTTCATTGAGTCCTCTTGCCGTTGCCAGGAGTGAGATCGAATCTAAATCGAACACCGGTTAGCGTCGAGAGAACCGCCCAGAGAGATGTGATCTTCAGTCAGACAGAGGATCTTCTTCACGTCGACCTTCAAGCGGGCAAGAGGTCGCAGTGCCGTGCAATTCGATTGTGGGCGCGGTAGGTGACCTAATAAGCAGATCCGATGCCACGTTGCTTCAGCAAATGCGACGAGGCCAACGATCCCAGTCGCATCAAGGACCTCGATCACCGGCTCGCCAGTCCCGACCACGATTGTCTCCTCAAAGCATGAGGTTGCTGTGACACCCCGGGATGATCTCATTGAGGAGAAGGTCAGAAACCATCGGGATGCCAAACGGATCCCACGCTTCATGCTGCGGTTTGAAACTGGACCATCGGAATCCTTCGGATTACTGTATCGCTTTCCACTTTTTCGAGACAAGCTCTTGCCGTGTGAAACCATGCGATACACTGCAGGACGACGGCACCGGTGATAACAAGATCGTGTCACGCTGCTCGATCATAGTTTGGGGCTGCGGCGTTAGCATCAGTTCTGCTCGAAGCTCCTCGTATTCGATACTGTAATGGGAGCGCGACGATCCTCGTCTACATAGTAAGGGAGCATCAGTGGATGTATACTGCGGGCATGGACCGCTACGAACAACAGGCAAAGATGGTCACCCAGATCGGATCGCTTCCGTTTTCCGACGTGGGCCGGGCGGTTGCCTACAGCCTGCAGCACGAGATCCCCTTCCTTCCCGAACTCACAGCGCGCGGGGACGCGATGCTCAACTACATCAAGGACCCAGGGAACCTCAGTTGCCTGGCCGAGTTCAAGCGGCACCGATTTGAGACGGTCAAGGTTCAATGTGTCGGGCCGGCGACGCTGCTTCAGAGCGGATACGATGAAGATGATGGTATCTTGCGGATCTATAATCACATCGAGGCGGTCCTCGACGGTCTCCACGCAGAGGAGATTCTGCTCTTCCTCGACGAGCCGGCGCTCGGCTACTCCGGATTTGACTACCAACGCCTGTGGGAACCACTGTTCGAGAGTTTCCCGGTAGTGCGGGGAGTTCACGTCTGTGGCAACATGCAATGGGACCAGCTGTTCGACGCCGCGATCGATATTATTAGCTTCGACGCGTCGAAGTATGATATCACCAAGTACTACAGCTCGCGTAAGGGGAAGAAGATCGCGTGGGGAATCGAGAAACCGGAGAATGTCGCCGATTACCGGTTTGGGGACCTGATCACTCTTCCATGCGGGATGCCACATCGTGCGTACAGTGAAGAACAGGCCGACCAGCGACTTGATCTTCTCCTCAAGGTCGCGGAAGCTCTTCGCGAGTGCTCGCCGCCTTCATAGTTGTTTCCTATCATCAAATCGACGATGCCCGAAGTTCCTTGTGGCTATTGCACTCGTTGCCCTGCCTAAGGCTAATCTCGGCTCCTCGCTGTTTGGAATGGGTACACAAAGCCACTGTACCGAGCAGAGTATCTCCCGCAAAGGCGAGAAGCGCCGATGGTGCAATAAGTGATGAGAAAGACAGGAGAATTCCTTCGCAAGGGTCTGTCCGCTGTCGTTCTCGCACGGACGGGACATAGAGGGCGCAAAGAACACCAGAAGAGACGCTAGACAAGAGCAGATCAGTGGCAGCGCTTGGCAATTGTGGTGTCGTGACGCATTGGCGCTTGCCTGAGCGCGGCAAACAGGCTAGGAAAGAGCCTTCCATGATTGCCAGTCACGAGTTTGTTCCCGCTCCAAACAGCGACAAGCCCTGACTCCCAAGGTTCGTCGGCAGCGTGTTGACGAAGAGTGCCGAGAGATATACAATCACACATCGTAGACCACAGTGCCCGTTGGCTGCACTTGCAGTGACTACAATGAGGCCTCGTGGTGCAAGAAAGGAACAACCAGTCACGGAAGTGAGGTGAAGGCATGCCAAAGAAGGGGTGGCGACAGTCACTGCAACCTCGGATTCACGCAGCCAGGGCGGAGCTCACACGCCATGATCCACCAGATCTGGCCCGTCGAGGTGGACTGATTTTCAGCGAGGATCGACTCGAGCTTTCGCTCCTGGGCACAACCTATCACATCCGAGCCCCTGAGCTGGTTGTAACTTCGGCGGAGGGAACGCCCTGTCCTGAGGAACTGCAGATTCTGGTGCTTGATTACCTCGTGCGTGGGGATGGGACCACGCCAACGGGGCGCTGGGTAGGATTCCAGGAACTCCCCGATGGGACATTCTACCGCCAAGCGTTCCAGGGGTACTCGGGAAATCAACTCGTGCGCGACCTTCGCGAAGACGTTGCGGCATTCCGTTGTGCGGCCGAGGCGCTTGGCGGGGAACTGATGGAGATGGGGGATGCCGCCTATGCGTTTCGTGCACTTCCTCACCTTCCGCTCGCGGTCGTATGGTGGGCAGGGGATGAGGAGTTTTCAGCCAACGCCACGGTCCTGTTCGATGAGGTCGCTGGCCGGTACCTGCCGACTGACGGATTGGCCATTCTCGGACGGATGCTGTGCCGGAAACTGGCCAGAGCAGGAGCCTCATCATGAAGCTGGCAGTGGCTGGCAAGGGTGGTGTAGGGAAGACGACACTGGTTGCGTTGCTTGCCCGCGAAGCCGCGGTACGTTCCTATCGTGTCCTCGTGGTTGACGGCGATCCGGACTCCAATTTGGCGACAACGCTAGGATTCCCCAATCCGGTGGCTCCGCTCGCCGAGGAAGACGCGCTTGTCGCCGAGCGCGCGGGAACTGGAGGCTTCGTTCGCTTGAATCCAACAGTCGATGACATCCCAGATCGCTATGCCGTGGAACGGGACGGTATTCGATTGCTCGTACTGGGCGGCATCCGGGGCGGAGGAATGGGGTGTGCCTGCCCTGCCAACACTCTCCTGAAAGCTCTCATTGCTCACCTGATGCTGCAGGAGGACGACGTCGTCATTGTCGACATGGAGGCAGGCATCGAGCACCTCGGGCGAGGCACGGTCCGAGGTGTGGACGCTCTCCTACTCATCGTGGAATCGGATCTCCGCACTCTCGAAACGGCAGAGCGTACCCTCAGGTTGGCCCACGAGATCGGTATCGAGCGAATTCTCGCTGTGGCGAACAAGGTTCGAGAGCCAGAGGAGCTTAGCGAGATCGAACGCGGTCTTTCGTCGGACGTGCCGATCGTGGGCGTCATTCCGTACATCGACGAGCTTCGCATTGCCGCTCGCCGTGGGCCTCTGCCGGAAGAGCTCCGATTGCCGGCGGTTGGGGAACTCTTCTCAAGGTTGGAGCACGACCTCGCGATCGCCCGTCCCTAGTACCAGTAATCACCGCCAACCGCTTGTCAGGCGGCATGTGTTGTGGTATTCTCTCGGTGAATATCACAGTCGACATATCTCAGAATTGCGCCGCTAGTGGCATCCGTGCTTGGCTGTCATTCGGCGATTGTTTGATGCGCCCTAGGAGGTGTGCGTATGTCGAGAATCATCGCCACAGCGGCGATTCGCGGAGCCCACGCGTATGTGGAGAAAGCCCAGACGCAGCTTCAGCAAGCCGTCGAAACGTTAGGCCCCGATCAGAAGGTTGAGTTTCCTAACACCGCCTACTATCTGCCCTTGACCCTGGCCCTCACCGGGCTTGAGGTCACAACGCTGTCCGGTGCACAGAAGGCCCTTGAGCGCGCCCAGCAATTGCTACCCCCGGTCCCGCAGGACAATATGTGGCTGCCATACCTCGGGAACGCCCTTGACGCTGGTGTCGCAACGCTTCTCGCCGAAGAGATCATTGAAGTACTCAAGTACGTGCGAGGCGAAGAGCCCGAGGCTCCGTGGCTTGGGTTTACAGATGACTCGGTACTGCGGACACAGGGGATCAAGCTTGTTGACGGGCGGATGCCCGGATTCGCGGCCTGTGTGGGGGCACTCCCCACCAACGAAGAGGCCGTCGAACTCGCCCGCTCGCTCCAGGAGCGCAGCATCCTAGTGTTCATGGCCTCGAACTCGAACGGACGCTCGATGGCCGAGCAATTGGCCGAAGAAGGCGTCGAGATGAGTTGGGACACGTTCCTCGTCCCGTACGGGAAGGACACGTCTGCCGCCGTCTTTGCTCTCAACTTCGCCGCGCGTGCGGCGATGACGTTCGGCGGGGTGAAGCCGGGAGACGTGAACGCAGCCCGAAAGATTTTGATGTACAATAAGGAGCGTGTCTTCGCTTTCGTCCTTGCCCTCGGCTCAGACATGGAGCCATCCACCAATGGCAATCAGCTTCTCACCGATGAGAAGTACGCCACCGCCGCGGGAGCAATCAACTTTGGGTTCCCTGTTATCTCCGATGTCGAGATCCCGCAGATTCTTCCTCGCGGCATCTGCACGTACGAGCACGTCGTATCCGGAATTCCGCGCGAGGAGATCGTCAACAAGGCGGTCGAGGTTCGCGGCCTGAAGCTCAAGATGAGCAAGATTCCGATTCCAGTGCCCTACGGCGCCGGATTTGAGGGAGAGCGGGTGCGCAAGGAACAGATGCAGATCCAGTTCGGCGGCAAGTACACCACAGCTTTCGAGTTGGTTCGGGGACGCCCGATGGACGACATCCAAGACGGCCACATCGAACTTATCGGCCCGAACATCGACAGTGTCGAAGTAGGTGGCGCGTTGCCGTTCGGCGTCGTCATCGAAGTCGCGGGCCGCAGCTTCAAGGAAGACTTCGAGACGGTGGTCGAGCGGCGTATCCATGAGTTCGTCTCCGGGGCCTACGGTGTGTTCCACATGGGTCAGCGAGCGATCGTATGGGCGCGGATCAGCAAAGAGGCGTACGAGAAGGGATTCCGCTTGGAGCACTACGGCGAGATCCTGATCGCCAAGATGCGCGAGGAATTCAGCGCCATCATCGACAAGATCCAGGTGAAGATCGTCACTGACGCCGAGCAAATGGACGCACCGCTCGAAGAGGCGAAGGCCGTCTATCGGCAACGCGACGAGCGAATTCGCGGCATGAAGGACGAAGACGCGGATACGTTCTACTCTTGCATTCTCTGCCAGTCCTACGCGCCGAATCACGTGTGCGTGGTGACGCCGGAGAGACTCGGCTTGTGCGGTGCCTACACCTGGCTCGACTGTGCCGCAGGGTTCGAGATGAATCCCCGTGGCCCGAATCAGCCGATCAAGAAGGGTCAGACGCTCGATGAGGTAAAGGGGCAGTGGAAGGGCGTCAACGAGTATCTTGAGGTCGCGTCGGGCGGGAATCTTGAGCGCTTCAATGCCTATTCGATGATGGAAGATCCGATGACGAGCTGCGGCTGTTTTGAGTGCATCACCGCCATTCTCCCCGAGACGAACGGAGTGATGATCGTCAACCGCGAGCACGAGGGGATGACGCCGGTCGGGATGACTTTCTCGACGATGGCTGGCCAGATTGGCGGCGGAATCCAAACCCCCGGCTTCATTGGAATGGGCAAGCTCTACATATCGAGCGCCAAGTACATCTCCGCGGAGGGCGGCCTTGAACGCGTCGTCTGGATGCCGGCTGCCCTAAAAGAGGAGATTCGAGAACGGCTCGTCGAGCGCCTCGAAGAGCTGGGTAAGGCCGACCTACTGGACAAGATCGCCACCGAGAACGACGCAACCACGAGCGAGGAGCTGTTGGCGTTCCTCGAAAAAGCAGGTCACCCTGTGCTAGCGATGGAGCCGATGTTCTAGAAGAGACAACATGATGTTCTAGAAGAGACAACATAAGGAGGACAGCGAGCGCGATGGCAAAAGTAACTGGTATCGGGATCTATAAGCTACTGCCAAGGACGAATTGCGGGGACTGCAACTTCCCGACATGCATGGCGTTCGCGATGCAAGTCGCGGCGAAGAAGTCGGCCCTCGATCAGTGCCCCCACGTCTCAGCCGAGGCGCAGTCGGCCCTTGGAGACGCCCAAGCACCGCCAATGCAGACAGTGAAGATCGGAGTGGGCGAAGCGGAGTATGCAATCGGCGGAGAAACCGTGCTGTTCAGGCACGAAGAGAAGTTCTACCATCCCACCGGAATTGCTATCCGAATCTCTAATGCGTTGCCGGATTCGGAGATTGACGCACGCCTGGAGGCGATCGGGAAACTGCACTTCCTTCGCGTTGGCGAGGAGATTGGCGTCAACTTCGTGGCCGTCGATTGCGAGAAGTTCGACGCCGCGTGCTACGCATCCGCTGTCAAGCGGGTGAGTACGGGAACTGATCTTCCGATCATCCTGGCGTGCTCGGATCCGGCAATCCTCGCTCCCGCTCTGGAAACGGTCGCCGATCGACGTCCGTTGATCGGTCCGGCGATCGAGGCGAACTGGGAAGCGATGGCCGAACTTGCTGGGAAGCACCACGTTCCTCTGGTCGTCCGAGCCAATACGCTCGACGGCCTATGCGCCCTGTCCGAGAACCTGAAGGAAAAGGGCGTTGAGGATCTTGTCCTGGATCCTGCCGGGGCAGATCTGGTCGATACCATCACCAAGCTCACCGAACTGCGGAGGCTCGCATTGGAAAAGGTTTTCAGGCCGCTGGGGCACCCGACTCTTGTCCACGCGACGTCGGATACACCGGATGAGGAAGCGGCAACGGCGGCAGCTGTGATCTGTCGCTACGCGGGGATCGTGATAATGGATTCCACGGAGCCATCGCACCTTCTTCCCCTGCTGACCATCCGACAGAACATCTACACCGACCCTCAGGTGCCGAACGCAATTGAGGCGAAGCTCTACGAGATCGGAGCGCCGGGACCCGATGCGCCGGTGCTTCTCACCACCAATTTCGCGCTGACGTACTTCACCGTTGCTGGAGAGGTGGAGAACAGCAGAGTCCCTTCGTACATCAGTGTCGTCGACACAGAGGGCCTCGGCGTTCTCAACGCCTACGCCGATGATAAGCTCAGCGCAGAGAAGGTCATCAAAGCGGTGCAAGAGCAGGGCGTGATGGACAAGGTGAAGCATAACCGACTGATCATTCCCGGGCTAGTCGCTGTCATGCGAATGGAGATCCAAGAAGATTCCGGCTGGGAAGTGATAGTCGGACCGGAAGATGCCGCCGGGATCCCGCATTTTCTGAAGACTGAATGGAACAGCAACTAGCTGCCCCCCTTATGGACACAGTACGCGTCACGTTCCATCCGAAAGATACATCCGTCGACGTGGGCCGCGGTGCCACCGTGCTCGAAGCCGCCGCCTCGGCCGGAGTGACCATTGCCTCGATTTGCGGCGGAGACGGAATCTGCGGGAAGTGCCGCGTTATTATCCAGAGCGGCAAAGTGGACACGGATCCAACAACACTGCTCACTCGTGAAGAGATCCAACAGGGCTACGCCTTGGCATGTACGACGCGGCTGGTCGCCGATACCGAAGTAATAGTACCGCCCGAATCGCAGGCCGAAGGGGCTCAGATCCTGATCGATGAAGATGCGCGACGGTTTCGCGCATTCTTCCCGACGGCCGAGAAGCCAACCTTCTTCCGCCACGATCCGGTTGTCCAGAAATTGTACCTCGAGCTTCCGCCCCCGACGTTGGAGGACAACCTCGCGTGCCAGGAGCGCTTGTTCCGCGAGATCCGACGTCGCATCGCTTCCCCGGTGATGCAAATGGGTCTCAAGGTCCTTCGGTCTCTCCCGGCAGTGAATCGGGAAGCAGAGTGGCGAGTCACGACAACTGTAGGACGGCGAGGCGGGACGACAGAAGTGATTCAAGTGGAACCGGGAGACCGCACGGAGCGAAGCTACGGCGTGGCAATCGACGTGGGAACGTCCACCGTTGTTGCACATCTGGTGGACCTGTCCACTTCGGGGATGATCGACGCTGAGGCTTGCTACAACTCGCAGGCCGTCTTCGGCGCCGAAGTCACCCGGCGAATCATTCAGGCAGAGCGCGAAGGGACAAAGGCACTGCGAGACGCCGTCGTCGGGGACATCAACAACTTGATCTCGGCGCTCGTGACACGACATCCCGTCGAATTGCACGACATCGTGACCTTGGTGGCCGCAGGGAATACCACGATGCTCCATTTCCTGCTCGGTCTGGATCCGTCGCACATCCGCAAATCGCCCTACATCCCCACAACGACCGTGCCTCCGCCGGTCAGAGCATCGGAGGTTGGCATCAAGATCAACCCGCGCGGTCTCTTGTACGTCATGCCGTCCATAGGGAGCTGGGTCGGCGGCGATGTGACCGCGGGCATTCTCGCAACCGGGCTGTATAAGTCGAACCAGCTGACAATGCTGATCGACATCGGAACAAATGCGGAGATTGTCCTCGGGAATCGCGATTGGATTATGTCATGTGCCGCGTCAGCCGGACCGGCATTCGAGGGGAGTGGCGTCAAGTGTGGAATGCGTGCCAGCCGTGGAGCGATTGAAAGAGTCACCGTGGATTCCGATGGTCGAGTGGACGTTCGAACGATTGGCGACGCGCTGCCTGAAGGGATCTGCGGTTCGGGGCTGATCGACGCGATCGCCGGCCTCTACCAAGTGGGGATCCTGGACCGATCGGGGAGCCTCCTTCCGGACAGCTCACCGCGCGTCCGCGAATCCGAAGGACAACTGGAGTTCGTGCTCGTCGCCGAGGGGGAGAACGGTGCCACCCGAGACATTGTCATTGCCCAGCCGGACATCGAGAATCTCCTCCGTGCCAAGGCAGCCATCTATTCAGGCGCCAAGGTCCTTCTGGACGTGATGCACCACAGCTTCGATGACGTTGAACAGCTCTTGGTCGCGGGAGGGTTCGGAAACTACCTCGATCGTGCCAAGGCGATGACGCTGGGCATGATTCCGGACATCCCGCTCGAGCGGATCCGTTTCGTCGGCAACACCGCACTCATCGGGGCGAAGATGGCCATGTTGTCGACCGACGCGTTCCAAGCAAGCTTAACGATCGCCCACGGTGCGACGTACTACGACCTGATCACCTATCCGCATTACTACGAGGAATTCATGTCCGCTAAGTTCATTCCCCACACGCACATGGATCTGTTCCCGACAGCCGCTACCTTCGGCACGGCTCACGGAGAGGGAGGAAGCTGAGATGGCATTCACAATCGCCGTCGCCGGGAAGGGAGGGGTCGGGAAGTCGACCGTCTCCGGCCTCATTATCCGTGCCTTGGTTGAACGTCAAGCGGGTCCCGTCCTGGCAATCGACGCGGACCCGAATAGCAATCTCGGAGAGCTGCTCGGCCTTGACGCGGAGTCGACGATCGGCGGACTACAGGCGGAAACTCTTGAGAAGATCAGAGATCTGCCTGCCGGCGTCCCGCTGAGTCGCCATTTGGAATATGAGCTTCATCAATCGATCGTCGAAGGCGAAGGAGTCGATCTCCTGGTCATGGGAAGGGGCGAGGGTCCTGGATGCTACTGTGCTGTAAACAACATCCTCAGGACTTGTTTCTCGACTCTTCGCGGTGCCTACAAGTACGCGGTCCTGGACAACGAAGCGGGGATGGAACATCTGGCACGCCGTGTATCGCACGGAGTGGACGTACTGCTGATGGTGAGCGACGCCAATCCCGTCGCAATCCGTGCCGCGGCGAGAATCTCCAGTCTGTCCAAAGAGCTGGAACTGGGGATTGGGAGGCGGTACTTAATTCTGAATCGCCTGCAGACGGAGATGTCGGAACGAGGGGCGCAAGAGATCGAGCGTGCCGGGCTTGAGGTGATTGCGAGAATTCCGAACGACGAAGAGATCGTCACACTGAACCTAGATGGCCGGCCGCTGAACGTGCTTCGCTCTGACGCAGCGTCACTGGCCGAGATCAATCGGATGCTGGCAACCGTGTTGCCGGAGGAGGAGGGAGAGTGACTGCCGAAATTCCAGATGTGAAGAAGACTTGGCCCCACAGCATCAACACCGTCACAATCGGCGCCACCGCCACTGAGGGCGGAACGCGCACGTCGACGATTACAGTGGGTGGAGAGACAACGCTGCCCTTCTACCACTTCGAAGGGACAATGCCGAACAAGCCGGTGCTCGCCATGGAGGTATGGGACGTCCCCGCAGAAGACTGGCCGGAACCGGTCAAGAAGCCCTTTGCTGACGTGATGTCCGACCCGGGGACTTGGGCGAAGCGTTGCGTCGAGGAACACGGAGCCGAGTTAATCTGCCTTCGTCTCAAGGGATGCGACCCCAACGGTGCCGACCGTACACCGCAGGAAGCGGCGGAGGCTGCAAAGAAAGTTCTGGACGCGGTCGGAGTTCCCCTCATCATTTGGGGCTGCGGAAACGTCGATAAGGACAACGAGGTCTTCCCTGTTGTGGGAGATGCCGTCTCCGGAGAGAACTGCCTCCTGGGAACGATCTCCGAGGATAACTACAAGACCCTGACCGCTCTTGGCACGGCGTACAAGCACAAGCTTATCGCCGCATCACCGGTTGACATCAACTTGGCTAAGCAGGTCAACATCCTCGCTATGGATGTGGGCTTTCCTCCGGAGAATATCTTGATCTACCCAAGCACCGGCGCGCTTGGCTACGGGATCGAATACGTCTACACGATCATGGAGCGATTGCGGATTGCCGGACTGAAGGGGGACAAGGTGGTGGCGATGCCCATGCTCTGTGATATCGGCATCGAGGCATGGGGCGTGAAAGAGGCAAAGGCACCGGAAAGCGAGGTTCCCGGATGGGGTGACGTAAATGAACGCGGTCCGATGTGGGAAGCGGCAACGGCCTATGTCTACCTACTCGCCGGTGCCGACATACTGATCATGCGTCACCCGGACGCAGTGCGCATCACCAAGAACACAATTGCACGTTTGATGGGAGGCGGTGCTTAGTGATTCTCATTGGAGAACGAATCAACGCGGGGTTCAAGGACATCGGCGCGGCGATCCGCGAGAAGAACCCGACCGCGGTCGAAGAGTGGGCCAAGCTCCAAGCAGAGCGAGGCGCAGACTATCTAGACGTCAACATCGGTGCCGCGTCGCGCGATCCAGAGGACATGGCTTGGCTGGTGAGAACGGCGGCTGCCGTGGTCCCTACCAAGATCTCTGTCGACAGCACCAAGATCGAGGCCGTCCAAGCCGGTCTGGAGGCCTTGGATGGACGCGGCTGCCTGATCAATTCGACTACCGCCGATCCAGGAAAACTGGAGAAACTGATTCCGTTGGCAGTAAAGCATGACGCCAGCCTGCTTGGATTAGCGATGGACGAGCGAGGCAGTCCGCAGAACGTCGAGCGTCGCGTTGAAAACGCGGCGATGGTCTTCATGGCGGCGATCGAAGGCGGCCTGCCACCGGAGCGGCTGTTTCTTGATCCGATACTGATGCCGATCAAGTTCATGCAGGAACAGACGCTGAACGTCCTCGATGCTATCGAGCAGTTTACGCATCTGTCCGACCCGGCTCCTCACATTTCGGTCGGGCTCTCCAACGTCGCCTCCAAGGCGACGGAGCGTGGGCGCATAAATCGAACGTTCCTCGTGATGGCGATGGCACGGGGTCTCGACGCAGTGATCTGCGACGTGATGGACGATGAACTGATTGCGGCCATCGCAACGGCTGAGTTGATGCTGAATCAAGAAATCTACAGTGACTCGTACGAGCGTGCCTTCCAGGCGCGCCGCGGGCTCCGAAGGAGGACAACGTGACGGAGGAAAAACGACCACGGACGATAGACCCGGCGTCACGGAAGATGCTGCAATTCGCCAAGGAAGCCGGCCAAGAAACGGCGTGGGATCGGTGGGATGCGATGCAACCTCAGTGCAAGTTCGGCAGTGAAGGCGTCTGTTGTCGAATCTGCCATATGGGCCCCTGTCGAATCATTCCCGGGAAATCGGACCGCGGCGTTTGTGGTGCCAACGTCGACACAATCGCCGCGAGAAACCTGGTTCGGATGATTGCCGCCGGAACAGCGGCTCACTCGGACCATGGCCGAGACGTCGCGCACGCGCTCCTCCTGGCCGCACAGGATGAAGACAGTGATTACATGATCAAGGATCCTGTTAAGCTCTACAGCGTTGCCGCCCTCTATGGCATTGCGATGGAGGATCTCAGTGACCGCGAGATCGCTGCCAAGGTGGCCAAACGCGCCCTCGCCGAATTTGGGCAGCAGGACGGGGAGCTAGAACTGGCACAACGCGCTCCGGCGAAGCGCGTACAGCTTTGGAGGAACCTTGACATCATGCCTCGTGGCGTCGATCGCGAGGTGGTCGAGCTGATGCACCGCACACATATGGGCGTCGACACGGACTACCGAAACCTCATTAAGCAGGGCATGCGAGCGTCCCTCGCCGACGGGTGGGGAGGGTCGATGATCGGCACCGAGCTGCAGGACGTGCTCTTCGGGACCCCGAAACCGCTGCGTTCCAAGGTCAACCTTGGCGTTCTCGACAAGGACCAAGTAAACATCATTGTTCACGGGCACGAACCGGTCCTCTCGGAAATGGCGGTCGTCGCCTCGCACGATCCAGAGCTATTGGCGCTGGCGAAGGAAGTCGGCGCGACAGGTATCAATCTCGCCGGGATCTGCTGTACCGCCAATGAGATCCTTATGCGTCACGGTCTGCCGATTGCGGGGAATTTCCTTCAGCAGGAACTGGCCATGATGACAGGCGCCGTGGACTTGATGATGGTCGACGTGCAATGCGTTATGCCCGCCCTCGGCGATTTGGCGACCCACTTCCACACCAAACTAGTGACGACGTCGCCGAAGGCGAAGATTCCCGGCGTCGAGCATGTGCAATTCTCCGAAGAAGAGGCACTCGAGGTTGCCAAGAAGATCGTCCGTATGGCGGTGGAGAACTTCCGTAATCGAGACAGCGAGCCGTTCATCCCAAACGAAACGATGGACTTGGTCGCCGGATTCACTGCCGAGTCGGTGTCCAACTTCCTGGGCGGAACCTACCGCGCAACGTACCGTCCGCTCAACGATGCCATCATAGATGGTCGACTGCGAGGAGCCGCGGGCGTCGTCGGCTGCAACAATCCGAAGATTACGCACGACTGGGCGCACGTGGAGATGACGAAGGAACTCATCAAGAACGATGTGTTGGTCTTGACCACGGGCTGTTCGGCAATTGCCGATGCCAAGGCTGGCTTGATGAGACCGGAAGTGGCGTTTGAGCTTGCCGGCAAGGGCCTGCAAGAGATCTGCGAGACCGTGGGAATCCCGCCGGTACTCCATGTCGGCTCGTGCGTCGACAACTCAAGAATCCTGATGACCCTTACCCACATGGTTAACGAGGGTGGTCTCGGTGCGGATATTTCCGATCTTCCAATCGCCGGCGCGGCGCCGGAGTGGATGAGCGAGAAAGCCGTTTCGATCGGATTCTATTTTGTAGCGTCAGGCGTGTTTACCACACTTGGCATGCCGTTTCCAATCGAAGGATCCGAGGCACTTACTAAGTATCTGACCGTTGGAATCGAGGAAGTCGTCGGGGGAAAGTTTGCCTTCGAGGCCGACCCAATCAAAGCCGCCCACTTGATGATCGAGCACATCGACAAGAAGCGCGAGGCGCTCAAGCTGAAGAAACTTATGTATGTCTAAGCCATGCCCACAAGAGAGGAGCTCAAGCGGGAGATCGAGTCCTTAGAGGAAAAACTGCGGGAGAGGGAGGCAGCTCTTCCCATTCATTCTGTGCGTCCTGGGCAGTTTGCGGCGCTCGAGGAGCTGGAGGAACAGATCAGAGAGAAGCGAAAACTGCTAGGAGGTAAAGGCAATGGAAGCAACGGTGCTCAGTCTAAGCGATGAGGAGGCGCTGCAGCTTGAGATAATCATCACCGACCGGGATCAGGAAGAGGCGCTGAAGTTCATTATGACGGTGCTCCGGCCAAAGCTCCAGGCCAAGAGAAAGGGCACCATGGACCAGCGGAAGGGAATGGGGATCTCCGCTTAGTAGCCTGTGGGGCAGTCGCGGTAGAATACTTCCCAAGACGCTATCCGCCGCAAGGAGCGGCCGGCTCAGGATGAAGGAGGCGAAAGGAAAGAAGAACACCGAGACAGATGATGGGGAAGTGAGCTGCCAAATGAGTATGTGTGGATCGTAGCGGCGATATCTAAGGAGGTACACGTGGCCAGGAATGTAAAGAACGTACCGTCGGATCTGGAGATTGCACAGGCTGCCAACCTGAGAACGATCGAGCAAGTGGCGTCGAAGATGGGTATCCTCAATGACGAACTCGAACGTCACGGAACATGGAAGGCGAAGGTGAAACTCGATTTGATCGATCGGCTAGCCGATCAGCCCAACGGAAAATACATCGACGTCACAGCCATCACCCCGACTCCGCTAGGCGAAGGCAAGTCAACGACCATGGTCGGCCTGACCCAGGCGTTGGGCTCGGAACTCGCCAAGAACGTGATCTGCTGCATTCGACAACCGAGCATGGGCCCAACGTTTAACATCAAGGGCGGCGCCGCTGGCGGCGGTTACTCGCAGATCGTCCCCATGGAGGAGTTCAATCTCCACTTGACCGGTGACATCCACGCAATCAGCGTGGCGCACAACCTCGTTGCCGCCGCGCTCGACACCCGACTCTACCACGAGAGCCGCCAGACGGACGAGGCCCTCGCCAGGCGTGGATTGAAGCGCCTCGACATCGATCCCGATACGATCACCTGGCGCAGGGTTGTTGACATCTGTGACCGGTCGTTACGTGACATCCAAATTGGCTTCAACGACGCTAAGCTCAAGGATGGCTCACCGAGCCCGGTCTTCCCTCGCAAGACCGGGTTTGACATCACCGTGGCCTCCGAGATCATGGCAATCCTTGCCCTGGCCACCTCTCTCAAGGACATGCGCCAACGTTTCAGCAAGATGGTGGTCGGCCTCAACACGAAGGGCAAGCCGGTCAACGTCGAGCAGCTGGGCGTGGCCGGTGCAGTGATGGTTCTGATGAAGGAAGCGTTGATGCCTACCCTGATGCAAACTCTGGAAGGCCAACCTGCGTTTGTTCATGCGGGTCCGTTCGCTAACATCGCCCACGGCAACAGCTCAATCATTGCCGACAAGATGGCGGTCAAGCTCGGGGATTACGTGGTCACCGAGAGCGGTTTCGGTGCGGACATCGGGATGGAGAAGTTCTTCGACATCAAGTGCCGTTATTCCAAGCTGATCCCGAATGCGGTCGTGCTTGTGGCCACGGTGCGGGCATTGAAGATGCACGGCGGCGGCCCCACTGTAAAGCCGGGAAGCCCACTGGACGAGGCCTACACTAAAGAGAACCTCGCATTGCTGGAGAAGGGTCTGTGTAATCTAGGGGTCCACATCAAGAACGTGCTTCGATTCGGCATCCCGGTCGTGGTGGCCGTCAACGCATTCCACACAGACTCCGACGCCGAACTGAAGATGATCCGCGAGTACGCGATCGACAAGGGCGCCGAGGACGCGGTGGTAACGACGCACTGGGCGAACGGCGGCAAGGGCGCTGCGAAGCTGGCTGAGGCCGTTGTTGCTGCTTGCGAGAAACCCGCGAACTTCAAGTTTCTCTATCCTCTCGACTGGTCGATCAAGCAGAAGATCGAGAAGATCGCCATCGACATCTACGGTGCCGATGCTGTGACATACGATGCGCTGGCGGAGAAGCAGATCGATACCTACGAACGAGCGGGCTTCGGGAAGCTGCCGATCTGCATGGCAAAGACGCATCTTTCGCTGTCGCACGACCCGACCCTGAAGGGCGCGCCGACCGGGTTCACCGTGCCGGTGCGCGAGGTACGCGCCAGTGTGGGCGCTGGCTTCATCTACCCGCTGATCGGTACGGTGAGCACAATGCCTGGGTTGGCTACCCATCCGGCGTTTATGGACATAGACCTGGATGAGAACGGCGATATTGTTGGGCTGTTTTGACCATGCTGTTTCGATTGGGCGTGCAAGGGAAACGGATGTGCGGAAGGTTCGGAGGAAGTATCCGCTAACGTGGGAACACTTGATCGACATGCTGCATGAGTGGACAGGCGTTCCGCCCTGTTTGGTCTACTTCGATTTTCTATCGGGGAAGCGAAAGGCACAACGAGCTTCTACAAGATGTGTGGCTCCGCACCTCGCGGCAGACACATCATCAGGTCGAAGTGTGCGTGGAGTCAGGCCTCTTACACATTCCCACGGCAAACAGACACCACGCGACACTCCTCCCTGCCAAGTGGTCTTTCAGCGGTCCTTGACACACAGCGGTTCCTTGCCTACATTTAGAGACTATGGATCATTCAGGACACTCTTTGTTTGAGGCACAATCACCCTCGCCTATGGATGTTGGAGATTTCCGGTACCTCGTGTGCCGGCAGTTCGGTCGCTGTCGCCTGTCAGATGGAACGATGGTGCAGATTCGACCCATCGAAGCGACTGATGTCTTGGCGTGTGAAGCCATGCTCTCTGCCTGCAGCCGGAAGAGCTTGTACTCACGTTATGAGCGCCCGATTATGGATGGTGTGCACGAGTTAGCCGCCCAACTGTGCCGGACGAACGCGAATTGCGAACTGGCCGTCGTCGCCGAGATCCTGCGTGGGAGTCCCTCATCGATCATCCGATCTGACCTTACACCCAACATTTCCCTCTTGGGGGTCGCCCAGCTAATCGCTGATTCGTGTCACGAAACTGCCGAGTACGCTGTCCTCGTTGCTGATCCATGGCAGAACAAGGGATTGGGGAGTGCATTCACGGACATCTCCTTGCGGCTTGCGTCCGCGTGGAGCATCCGGCGTATCGTTGTTGATTTCTTCCCAGCCAATACGCGAGTGATTCGTATCCTCAATACGTGGAAATTCGACCTTCAGCGAGATCCTCAAGGGCACATCGTCTCGGGACAGAAGATACTCACACCCGAGAGTGGAGAGCGGCAATTCGCAGATGGGGGTAGTTCGTAGTTTAGCAAGGCTCTGTTTCCATTTCTGCCCGAGGATTTCTCTTGGTGCGTCGATCTCCTCTTGCAGTCTCCTTCGCCGAAGGCTCTATTCATGTTAGCTGTTGATGGTGTACGATTACCAATAGATAATGGGCATCGCTGGCCAAATCAAAATCCCACCGCGGCTATCCCTCAAGCATGGTTCCTAACTGCGGTAGGATGTT
>CAJVYM010000033.1 GCA_913009415.1 uncultured bacterium | reverse complement strand
ATCGATAGATGATGGACATTGCTGGCCGAATCAAAATTCCACCGCGGCCATCCCTCAAGCCTGGTTGCTAACTGCGGTAGGATACCAATGATCCATCATCGACAACAGTTACTAGCAATAGAGCCTTGTTGGTAAACGTGTGTCAGGGAAATGGAGATTTTGGGTAGAATAAGGAGTTAGTCCAACAAAATAATTGAATTCAAACAGGTGAACGAATTTGAACGCGGGATCATCTACAAACTCCTGTATGAAAGCTATGCAGAACTATTAAAAGCAAAGCCAGGCTATGTGGAGAAATACAAGGCCAGTTGGCAGAAGACAGACGATGACACCTTTGATTATCTAAATTCTATTGGGCGATGTGTGTTAATTGCCACACTCAACAATGAGCCTATTGGCTTTGTTTCTTGGGATCCGAGAAAAATCCCCAAGGAAGGGGAAGTTGGACAGAATTGTATTGTGCCATCTCATCGTGGTAAAGGCTATGGGAAACAACAAATCCAAAAAGTCTTAGAAATATTCCAAGCAAGAGCAACACGAATCATTAAAGTTACAACAGCTAATCATCCGTTTTTTGTCCCTGCTCAGAAGACATATCTCTCATGTGGCTTTCGAGAGGTTGGGCGTAGCCATACAGACGCCTATGGTGGTTTGGAACTAATACATTATGAATATACGAGCTAACAATTCAATACAGCGACTGCATCCGCCGCCTGCGGCGTCGGCTCCAGTCGCTGATTTCTAATGTTAGCCCAATCCAGAGAATAAGGAGGTCCATTGATGAGAGAGTTTACCGCCGTTGTCGAGAGAGATCCGGAGACTGGACTTTATGTGGGATATGTGCCTGGATTTCCGGGCGCTCATTCTCAAGCGGAAAACCTGGATAGGCTGAACAAGAATCTGTGTGAGGTCATTGAGATGCTTCTTGAGGATGGGGATCCAACCCTGGAAGGGGAATTCGTCGGGACACAGCGGGTGTCGGTAGGCTGAGCATGCCAAGACCACCTGTGCTGAAGACACGTGAGGTGGTGGCGATTCTGAAACGCCTTGGCTTTGCCGAGGTGCGTCGACGGGGTTCTCATAGACAGTACCGGCATGCCGCGGGAGAGGAACAACGGTACCCTTTCATCAGGGTCGAGATATCTCCCCGCTACTTCTTCGTCAGATCGCCAAGGATATTGGCATGACGGTTGAGGAGTTTCTTGGGTATTACTGACGGCGCTACGCGCCGCAGGTGATGCTGAGCGTTATGGGTTGGTTATGCACTAAAAGGCAAATCATGACCTGCGGATGACTATTGGGAAAATATTATAAAGACTTATGAAAAAGACATAACTAATATGGAGGTAACAAAATGAACAATGAATTTGAAAAAAAGCATCGTCACGTTGACTCTGGCCATTTCAGAGGTAAATTTGGCAGTTTTCTCGATGCCGAAACGGCTCTTCGAGAGATTGGACTCAAAACAGGCGATACTCTTTTAGACGCTGGATGTGGAGAAGGGCGTTTTTCTATTCCTGTTTCAGAGATTGTTGGAGACAGCGGAAAAGTATATGCATTTGATATTTCCGAAGAGTCAATAAACAGTCTTAAAGAAGAGATTAAAAAAAGGAACATCAAGAACATTGAAGCATTCATTGGGGATATAACTAAGAAGCTGCCCATAAAAGATGGAAGCATCGATGTGTGCCTAATGGCAAACATCCTACATGGACTTGTAGTAAACAAGGAGGGTGGAAGTACAATAAAAGGAATGTTTAGGGTACTGAAACCTAATGGCATTCTTGCTGTAGTTGATTTTAAGAAAATCGATGGTCCGCCAGGCCCGCCGTTATCCATCAGGCTGGCACCGAAAGAAGTTGAGGAAATTACCGGCAAGTATGGGTTTAAAAAGAAGAGAGTGGCTGAGATCGGAGAATATCATTATGTGGTTATATTCGTTAAAAAAGCAAAATAGAGGAGCAAAAGCAGTGGGTGAAAAAGGGATTGTTTATGCGTTGGACAATCATCCATTAGCTATAAAAAGAGTTTAGGAGAAGGTAAAAAAAAGAGGTTCCTTACACTCCAGGTAAGGTGAGGGGTGATGCTCGCCGCGAGCCTGTTCAGCCCCCTCATACCAGCAATCGATGACGGAGGAGTGTGGGTAGCGGTGACCGGGATGCTCCTCGGAGCGCTCGTCCTTCACCTGATCGACCGCTTTGTCCCACACGAACACTTCATTCGTGGCCATGAGGGGCCAAGCTCGCAGCTGCGTAAGATCTGGCTGTTTATCCTCGCGATCACAATCCACAACTTCCCTGAGGGGCTAGCCGTTGGGGTCGGGTTTGGCGGTGGGGCGATCGGCCGGCAATCGCGCTCGCCGTTGGGATCGGTCTACAGAATATGCCCGAAGGGCTCGCTGTGGCGCTCCCTTTGGTCGGCGAGGGGTATAGTCGGCGTCGCGCCCTTCTCTACGCTACGTTAACCGGTCTCATTGAACCGATCGGCGGGTTGCTCGGAGTGACGCTAGTGATGATGGCAAGACCGATCCTGCCCTGGGCGCTCGCGTTCGCTGCTGGTGCGATGCTGTTTGTCATCTCGGATGAGATCATCCCCGAGAGCCATAGAAACGGTCACGAGCGCCTGGCCACCTTCGGGGTGGTAATCGGTTTTGCCGTGATAATGCTCCTCGACGTTCTCCTCGGTTGAGATCGTCGCGGCACTCCGTCAATCACACGCTAGTTAGAGTCAGTCCGTTTTTACCTGAACGAGATCCTTCATTCCTCCACAGCCGCCACGCTGTAGATACTCTGTCTTGCTATAGAAAGGAAGGTCACAGTGGTTTGTATAGCAGGAGCTTTGGGTGGACAGTCCGAACACCCGTGGGATCTCCCCTTCTTTCTTTAGCGCGCTTGCCACATAGTAGTCCGGCCGGATAAAGTGAAGCCACTGTAGAATGGCCTCCTGAAGCTGATCGGTCGTGTATCCCTTCTCCGTAATGAGATAGGCGGCGAGGCCCCACACACTGCGAGATAGGTTGCACTCGCAGCAGCAGGTGCTCATCGGGTACTCATCGCAGCAGGGGGCGACCAATGGTTCGAGCGCTTTGTCCCGTAGCGTTCGTTGTGCCGATGTGAGGTTAATCGTGTTGTACCAGTCGATGAATTGTTGAGTGTTGTTCAACGAAAGTGGTAATTTGTACCCCGTAGTCGTTCCTTTAACGGGGATGATCTTTGCCCAGATCCTCTCGGATGCGTTGAGGGGCTTATCGGCGGCGGCGGATTTTCCGCCACCGCATCCAACTACCGTCATTATGCCAAATAAGAAGATCGAGAAAAACACGATCTTCCAGAGCATCGACTTTGTTTTTTCAGTCACCTTTTTCCTCCTTTATCTTTGATGGATGCGGAGATCGACCCGGCGCAGTCGGTTCGCGTTTGTCACCACATTGACCGATGAGAAGGCCATCGCTGCCTCGGCGATCAGCGGATGAAGTAATCCCAGCATGGCGATTGGAATGGCGACTACGTTGTAGAAGAACGCCCAGAACAGGTTTTGACGGATTACACGAAAGGTAGCGCGAGACAGCTTTACCGCCTTCACTGCGGCTATGAGGTCTCCAGAAGCAAGGGTGATGTCCGCCGCTTCGATCGCCACGTCGGTTCCGCTTCCGAGGGCGATCCCCACATTCGCTGCCTTGAGTGCGGGGGCATCGTTGATCCCGTCCCCCACCATCGCTACGATCTCTCCTTCCGCCTGTAATTGCTCGATCGCGGCGACCTTCTCTGCGGGAAGACGCTGGGCGATGACGCGCTCGATCCCAACGGAGCGTGCGATGGCGCGAGCGGTCGTCTCGTTGTCCCCGGTGAGAATCACCGAAGTAAGGCCAAGATCACGCAGCGCGGCGATCGCAGCGGCTGCACCGGGCTTCACCCGATCGGCAACCGCGATCAACCCGAGGAGACCTCGACCTGCAATACCGACCGCGACCACGGTCTTCGCCTCGTTCTCCAAACGGGCGAGGTCGCCCTGGACCGCATCTACGGTGAGGCCTTCCTCCACTAGGAGAGAGGGGGTGCCGATGAGGACTTCTTCTTCATTGATGCGACCGCGCACTCCCTTTCCGGCCACCGCGGTGAACCCAGCAACCGGTTGTAGATTCAAGTCGCGCGATTCGGCCTCGCGGACGATCGCTTGTCCGATCGGGTGCTCTGAGCCCACTTCTATGCTCGCCGCCAGTCGGAGGAGGTCCTCCTCCGACCCGGAGTAGGCGATCAGATCGGTCACCCCGGGCACCCCTTGCGTGACCGTTCCGGTCTTGTCGAAGACAATCGTGCTCACCTCTTTCATCGTCTGGATCGCCTCACCGGTGCGGATGAGGATTCCGTTCTGCGCACCGATCCCGCTTCCCACCATCAAAGCGGTGGGTGTGGCCAGGCCAAGTGCACACGGGCAGGCGATGACGAGAACCGCAACCGCAGCGAAGAGTGCGAGCGAAAGCGGGGGGAGGCCCGGGTTGACCCAGGGGAAGATCGCGCTTGCTGCCTCCCCGATCGTCGAAAGGGCGGAAGGGAAGGCGAGCCAACCGACAAATGTCAGGAGCGCGATGCCGAGGACGATGGGAACAAAGACCGCGGTCACACGGTCGGCGAATGCCTGAATCGGGACCTTTGACCCTTGCGCCTCCTCGACCATGTGGATCACCTGAGCGAGGAACGTCTCTTCTCCGACACCGGTCGCGCGGACACGCAAGAGTCCCTCCCCGTTCACCGTCGCCCCGACCACACGCTCTCCCTGTCCCCGATGCACCGGCATCGACTCTCCGGTGACGATCGACTCATCGATGTGGCTCGATCCACCCTCGATCACTCCGTCGGTCGGAATCTTCTCCCCGGGGCGGATGATCATTAGGTCATCGACAGAGACGCTTTCGATCGGTACCTCCACTTCGCTTCCATCCCGGAGGAGGCGCGCCGTTTTTGCTGACAAGGTAAGAAGGCGTTTGATCGCCTGGGATGCCCGTCCCTTGGCCATGGTCTCTATGTAGCGCCCGGTGAGGTGAAACGCCATGATCATCGCGGAGACCCCAGCGTAGTTGAGAATTCTGGGGCCTGCACCAAGTTCAGCGGCGATGGCGACTAAACCAGTGGCGTAGGAGACGCCGGTCCCCAGGGTGATCAATGTGTCCATCGTCGGAGAAAGGTGCAAAGCTGATTTGATACCCGCGCGCAGAGTCGAGCGGCCGGCGAGGAGGAGCGCAGGCGCGGCGAGGAGGATCATCCCAATGTCAAAGACAAGCTGGCTTGGCCACACTATTCCGAAGATCATCTCCGGGATCATCCAACCGAGGATCGGAACGACGAAGATCCAAGCAATAATCATCCGGCGCTTCGCTTCCCGCAATCGCTTCACATCACGGGAAGTAGTGTCATCGCGTGACCGCTCAGGCGTCTCCTCCTTCTCAAGGGGGTGCGCCACACTCGCCTGGTACCCGACCTTCTCCACCGCCGATTGTAGGGTCGAGGCGGGAAGATCCGAAGCAGTAGTGATCGACGCCTCTTCCGTCGCCAGGTTCACCACTACCTCTTTGACGCCAGGGACGACGGCAAGCGCTTTTTCCACCGTGTGAACGCAGCCTGCGCACATCATCCCCTCGATCCTGAGCCTGATGTGCCGTTCATGCGGGCTGACGATCGGCGTTGCTTTATATCCAGTCTCATCTACAGCGACAACTAGTGCCTCAAGGGAGACGGGATCAATATGCTTCACCAGTGCCTTCCCGGTCAGCAGGTTGACTGATACCGTATCGACCCCGTGGACTCGGGATAAGGCTCGTTCCACGGCCTGAGCGCAACCGGCGCAGGTCATCCCCTCGATTTGCAGTAGCTCTTCCTGGCTCTCGTTTTCCATTACATGTCACCAATTTCCTAAAAGTGCTTCAGGTACTTGAGCGTTTCCAGCATTTCCTCGACTTCCTCTTCTCCCTTTCCCTCATCGATCGCTTCGCGTACGCAGTGGCGCATGTGCGAATCCGCGACGGCGTGGGCAACCTTGGAGAGCGACGACTGCACAGCCGAGATCTGCTTTAAGATATCGATACAGTACTGCTCCTCTTGCACCATCCGCTCCACTGCGGATAAGTGCCCAATTGCCGTGCGCAGCCGTTGCACGAGGCTCTTCTTAAGCTCTGGTTCTTTGGCTAGGCTTCCTTTTTTCTCCGTAGGCATTCTATTTTAGCTCCTGTTCCCCAGGTGGGGTGGGGTAATATAACACTAGCATAACACGGTGTGCAAGCCATGTCAAGGGCAGATTCATATTGATGTATAAGTTCGAATAAATACGCCATATCGATGTTGCTACCCCACGCATTGTCCACTTGACAAGAGGGAGTTTGGATGTTATAGTGCTATTATAGCCCACCCCAGGTGGGGTAGGAAAATAAAACAGCATGATAAGGAGGAGCCATGTGGGGATACGGAATGATGGGATACGGCGGATGGATGCTTTTTTGGTGGATCGGGGGGGTGTTCCTGTTCGGCGCGTTGGTGTACTCTGCGGTGCGTCTGGGGTCAAGGCACTCCCGCCGAGATTATTACGACTACCGCGATTGCGAACCCCGCTCACGCGACTGCCGTGATGATGATCGCCGTTACTACAGGGAAGATGAGCGCTACAGGAGGGATGACCGATGAATAGAAGACGCTGGACGACTACGGCTTTGGTGTTTGTTGGAGTCAGCCTGATCGTCGGGGGAGGATTCATGTTCTCCACATATGGTTGGGGCCAGATGGGAGGTAGCTATGGCATGGCGTGCGACGCGGATGAGCTGATTGGTTCCACCGCGTCCGCTGAGGTCATCTCTCCCGCTGTAGCTAAGTCGAGCGCTAGCCAGTATCTCGAACGATATGGGAGTGGGGATCTGGAGATAGCCGAGATCATGGAGTTTGAGAACAATTTCTACGTACAAGCGAAAGAGAGCACGACGGGCCGCTACGCGTTCGAGCTCCTCATCGACCGCCGAACTGGACGAGCCTATCCCGAACCGGGACCGAACATGATGTGGAACACGAAGTACGCTCGTATGAGTTGGCTTCCCTGGGTGCATGTATCCGAGAAGATGCGGATCACCCCGAATGAAGCGGTCAAGATTGCGCAGGGCTACCTCGATCGGACCGGCTCCGGGCTCACCGCCGGGCCGGATGCGGACGCCTTCTATGGCTACTACACGCTTCACACCGTGCGCGATGGAAAGATCGTAGGGATGCTCTCTGTGAACGGAGAGACGGGTGCAGTCTGGCCCCATACGTGGCATGGTGAGTTCATTGGAATGATAGGAGGCAATAATGGACATGACTGAACACGCAACACATAACCACACAGAGATGGCTCATCAGCATGATGGGGGCATGGATCATCGGTCCGGAGGAGCGGCACACGCTGGGCACGATCACCACGCGATGATGGAAAAGGACTTTCGTAAGAGATTCTTCTTCGTAGCAGCCCTGACTCTTCCCGTACTTACGCTTTCGCCGACGGTGCAGAGCTGGCTTGGGTTTAAGGCGACCTTCCCTGGGTCGCACTACTTGTTGTTTCTCCTGGCGACGTTGATCACGGTCTACGGTACGTGGCCGTTCTACAAGGGAGCGATAAAGGCCATCAAGAGCGGGGTACTCGACATGTCGGTTCTGGTGAGCATCGCCGTCACCGCAGGGTATCTGTTCTCTGCGGGAACGACCTTCGCCTTCCAGGCGATAGATTTCTACTGGGAGATCTCCACCCTGGTAGCGGTGTTGCTCCTCGGACACTGGCTGGAGATGCGGGCAATACGGGGAACGACCGGCGCGTTGCGCGAGCTGCTGAAACTGATTCCGAGCACCGCCCATCGTTTGAATGGAGATGCGGTGGAAGACGTCTCGACCGATGTCCTCGCTGCAGGCGATCTCATCCTCGTCCGTCCGGGTGAGCAGGTCCCGGTCGACGGTGAAGTGGTAGAAGGAGAAAGCTCGCTCAACGAGGCGATGATCACCGGCGAGTCGATGCCTGTCTCCAAACAGGCGGGAAGTCAGGTGATCGGCGGGACGATCAACGGAGAAGGGGCGCTCAAGGTGCGAGCGACAAAGGTTGGGGAGGATACGGCGCTCGCTCAGATCGTGCGCTTGGTGCGCGAGGCGCAGGCGTCCAAGCCGCCGATTCAACGGCTCGCTGACCGCGCGGCCCACTGGCTGACGATCATCGCTGTGGTGGCCGGATTGGGGACGTTCCTGTTCTGGTTCTTCCCGGGAAATCAGCCGTTCGTCTTCGCCCTCACCCTGGCGATCACCGTCCTCGTCATCGCCTGCCCGCACGCCCTCGGTCTCGCCATCCCGGTGGTGACGACGATCTCCACCACCCTGGGCGCGAAGAACGGGATGCTGGTGCGCAATGCCAGTGCGGTGGAATCGGCCCGTAAGATCAGCACAGTGGTCTTCGATAAGACTGGGACCCTCACCCGCGGAGAGTTCGGGGTGACCGAGGTGCTCCTGTTCGGGGATGAGGCCGAGGATGAGATCCTGGCTATCGTTGCCGCGGTGGAGCAGGATTCGGAACACACGATCGCCCAGGGAATCGTGCGCTCAGCGGCCGAGCGTGGCCTCGACCTCCCCCACGCAAGTGGAGTTAAGGCGATCCCGGGTAAGGGTGTGCACGGGACGATCGATGGCAGATCGATTCATGTCGGTAACCGTGCTCTTATGGAGCAGATCGGCGTCGCGCTCCCGGACGATCCGCGGCTTGTTGCCCTGGAAGAGGATGGAAAGACGCTCGTCTTTGCTGCTTCCGAGAAGATCATGGGGGCAATTGCACTTGCTGATCTCATTCGAGATGAGTCACGCTCCGCAGTGGCCGAGTTGAAGAGCGCGGGGATCCAGGTGGCGATGCTCACTGGCGATTCCAAACCGGTCGCCGAATGGGTGGGCCGGGAACTCGGACTCGACCTTGTCTTCCCTGAGGTCAAGCCGGGAGAGAAGGCGATGCGGGTGAAGCAGCTGCAGGAGGAGGGACAGGTCGTGGCCATGGTCGGTGACGGGATCAACGACGCTCCGGCGCTGGTGCAGGCGGACGTAGGAATGGCCATCGGAGCGGGGACGAACGTAGCCATTGAATCGGCGGACGTCGTCCTTGTGAAGAACGATCCACGCGATGTGGCACGTCTGATTCGCCTCTCCCAGGCGACGATGCGCAAGATGCGCCAGAACCTGGTGTGGGCGACGGCGTACAACGCGATCGCCATCCCCGCGGCGGCCGGTGTCTTTCAACCGTTCGGGTTCGTCCTCGAACCACAGTGGGGGGCGCTGATCATGGCGACAAGCACGGTGATCGTGGCGATCAATGCCATCTCCCTGCGACGGGTGCGCTTGAGCACCGAGGCAGCGTAAAGGTAAACGCAAGGAGAGGACATGAAGATCGATCCCGTATGCAAGATGGAAGTCAAGGAGGCGGAGGCGCTCACCGCAACGTGCAACGGCACGGTGTATTACTTCTGCTCTCACGGTTGCCGGGATAAGTTCCTGAAAGAACACCCGGAAGGACAGAGGCGTTACGATTTGATCATCATAGGAGGCGGACCGGCCGGCCTCACTGCGGCCGTCTACGCCTCCACGATGAAGCTTGACGCGTTCGTGATAACGAGTAACTTGGGTGGCCAGGCGTTGGACAGCTCCAATATCGAAAACTACATGGGGTACGATTTCATCACCGGCCCGGAATTGATCGACAAGTTCAAGGGGCAGCTCCTCTACTCCCATTATGTTGATCACCTGATAAACACAGTGATAGCGGTGGAAAAAAGTGATGATGGATTCACCGTCACCACACCGGATCGGCGCTCGTACTCCGCCACTACCATCCTTGTCGCCACGGGAATGGCACGCCGTCGGTTGAACGTTCCTGGAGAGGAGGAGTTCCAGCGGAAGGGCGTGCTTTACGGGAATATCCAGGACTACTCCTTCGTTCAGGGCGAGGACGTAGCGGTGATCGGAGGAGGAAACTCTGCGCTGCAGATCGTGGAGAACCTGCATCCGCTCGTAGGCAAAATTCACTTAATATCCGACGAGAAGCTCAGCGCCGATCCTAAGATCGTCGATCGTGTGAGGCAATTTGGCGACCTGCATATCTATGAGAATGCAGCGGTGCTGGGATTCACCGGGCGCGGATCCCTGTCCGGGGTGACCGTTCACACTGAAGGCGGGGAGCGCCTTTCTATCCCCATAAAAGGGGTGTTTATCGCCATCGGGTTCCATCCAAACTCATCGGTCGTCGCCAACCTTGTTGACCTCAACGAGCGGCGTGAGATCGTGATCAAGCCCGACTGCGCCACCTCCCGCGCCGGGATATTCGCTGCGGGAGATGTTACCAACGCCTTCGGAAAGCGGATCGTCATCGCATCGGCTGAAGGGGCGAAGGCTGCTCTGGCCGCCAGACGATTCATTCTGAATATCAATAAGAAAGAACAACATGAACACGAACCGGGAGCACGCGTTTAGATCGGCGTGCACCCTTGCCTCATGCATGGAGACCTCTGCGCCTCTGCAAGAGGCAGAAGTCTTTCCTCTCGCCTGCTCACTAACGCTCGCTCAAGACGCAGAGATTGCCAAGGAATGCCTTTGATTCCATGTATTGCTGTTCTCCGCGATCTCTGCGCCTCTGCGAGAAGAATGAGCTTTTCTCCCGCCCGCTCGCTCAAGCCGCGGAGATCCTTGAGAGGCACGGCACAGTACCACTCCTTGAGCCTTTTTCTGGGGCACCTGGTTTCGAGCGTGAGGAGTCATTTTATGCTTATCGCGATGTTCACATAAAAGACATATTACTCTCACTGGATACCCACCCCAGGTGGGTAGGATAGTAACACAACACAGCAATTTAAGGAGGTTGCAAATGACAAAGAAAGACTACGCGTTTCGAATAGAAGTTGACCTCGCCTACAGAGAGACGGTGGAGCGAGTCAAAGAAGAGCTGCAGGTTGAAGGGTTCGGCGTCCTCACTGAGGTCGACGTGGAGAAGGTGATGGAGAAGAAGCTGGGAGTGAGGTTCCGCCCGTACACGATCATCGGGGCGTGCAACCCTCCGCTCTCTAGCCGGGCGTTCAACGCTAACCTGGAGGCCGGCTTGGTCCTACCTTGCAACGTGATCATCTATGAACAAGAAGGGCATAGTGTGGTGGTAATCGCTGATCCAGTAACGATGATCAGCACTCTCGGCGATCCTCGCTTGAACGAGGTAGCGACTGAAGCACGGGACCGGCTCCAGAGGGTTATAGAGCAGATCGAGAAGGTACCAACGAATTCTAGCTAGATAAGGAGATCACTATGACAAACAACAGAAAGGCAGGTTTTTTTATTGGGATCGGGGTTATCGCCACCATCGCCTTAATCTCGGTGTTAGGGGTGCGCGATTACAATGATGATAATTGGTCCCTAAGGGCGCAGAATGCGCTCGTCGTCGGGGGATACTCCGATAATTTCGATTATTCTGGAAAGAGTGTCCGTCCCCTCGTTGGCACGGCGACCGTTGATGTGGACAGCGCCACTAACTGGGGGACCGTTACAGCTAACGTCAAAACGACTTCAGAGAGCGGCCCGATCCGCTTTTCCAAGGATGAGTCAATCTCTGGCAACATCACGATCGTGATGAGCGATTTTAGCGAGGGTGCCCCATATATGGAGGGCGGAATCGCTGAATACCTGTGGCTACACGGCGACACCGGTCAGGGCACGGCGGCCATGCCACGGCAGTTCACGTTTCTCGCCGGGTGGGGCCGCGTTGATATATACGTGAACGGGGAGCTCCGTTATCCCGGGCTTGATGGTCACTTCATGTACACCGAACAGGCACGCCGCGGGGCAAAAGACGGATATCGGGTGATGCGATCCGATGGAACGGTCTACAGTCGGACCCTGTCCGACAAGACCAGGTTCACCAATTCATCGGGTAGCGAACTCCATATTATTGTCTATTCACCGGCTTCTGAGGATGGCAACCCTTCACAGAAGACGCAATGGCTTCACCTGAATTTTGCCGACGTATTCATCAAACATGCGCCAGTGAATCTAAACACTTCTATCTCTTCATAGAGGCACAAACACACAAGAAGCGTCGATCAGGCGGTCTTCGGGACAACTCCGAGGGCCGCCTGACTTCTCCTGCATGCACCCACTCGTGCCCCGCTGAAACTCGACTAATGCTCAGATGATAACGATGCTTCAAGAGCCTCTGTAAGATCCGCTGCGGTGATGTAGCCCGTGTTGCGCCATAGCTCCTGTCCCTTCTTCCCTAAGAGGATCAGGGTGGGTACCCCCACCACTCTAAAGGTCTGACGTAGCTTCTCGGTGGCTCCACGCGCGGTGGTGGTGAGGTCGATCTTAACAAGCACAATCCCCGAGGTAGCGGAAAGGACCGTAGGGCTGCGGAAGGTGGTGGCGGCAAGTTCCTTGCAGGGAAGGCACCAATCGGCGGAGAAGTAAAGCAAGACCGGATGGCCCTGCTCCTGCGCCTCTGTAAGCACGCCTGGGGTATAAGCGGTCCAGGTCAGAGCAGGGGACGCTCCGCCAAGGGAGAACAGGAAGAAACCTGCCAGGGCGAACCCGGAGAGGGTCAGCGTCAACCGCAGCGTCTTGAAGATGCGCCCGGTGATTCCTCTTCCTGCGACGAAGAGGTAGACCGCCCCTCCTGTGGCGAGTGCGACCACTCCCCACAGCCAAACTCGTATGGGCAAGAGTGAGGATACGAGGTACCAGGAAAGCCCGAGGAGTAACACCCCGAGGACCTTCTCCACCCAGGGACTCCACGGCCCTGCTTGTGGAAGACGCTTGAGCCTTCCCCCAAGCAGAGCCAGGCCGACATACGGTGCTCCGAGCCCCAATGAAAGCACGAAAAACAGAGCCCAACCCCGCATCACGTCCTGCGAGGTGGCCACATAGGAGAAGAGGGAGGCGGTGACCGGCCCTACGCAGGGAGCCGCCATGATCCCCACAAATCCCCCCATCAACGCGGCGCCGAGTATCGGTCCTCCTCGCCCTCGGGGGAGTCGTCGCACCAGCATCGCCGGTGGCCTCAAGTGCCATAACCCGAGAAAACTCGTGGCGAAGACGGCAATCAATGCGGCGCTGAGAGCGAGCATCCAAGTGTGCTGCAACAGCCCTCCCAACATTCCACCTGATAGTGCGGCCGTCACACCCAATGCTGAATACGTAACTGCTATCCCCAGTTGGTAAGCAAGCGCGATAACAATGGTCATCATGATCCGATCTCCGCCCCGGCGGGAAAAATAGGCAACTGCGACCGGGATCATGGGGTACACGCACGGCGTGAGGTTAAGCCCCAACCCAAGAAAGAACGCGGAGATCAGCATCCAGAAAAACTTACCGCCGCCACCTCGGTCCGCCCCTGGAGTGACACCACCCGGAGATGCGCTCTGTGGAGGGACAATAACTACAGGGATGGTGAAATCGACCTTTGTTGGTGGGAGGCAGATCTCATCGTTACACGCTTGATACCTCAATTCCCCTTGGATGGACTGACTCCCAGGAGAGACATCCTTGCCCGCTGTGAGGTGCAGGCGTACCTCTACTTCCCCACGGTAGAGAGTCAACGGCTCCGGTGAGAAGGAAACCTTGATCTTCTCCGGTGCCGGCCATACAGGCTCTAGCCTTATACCCTTTGGCGGGGAAAACACGAGTTTGGTGGGGATGAGGACATCGCTTGGGTGAGAGGAGTTAATGTGCCAACCGGGGAGGATGAATAGGCGCAGGTTCAACGTGGCGCTCCCTCCCGCAGGGATCTCCACTCGTGTAAGTTCCGGCGCTACTCTTACCACGGCTGTTGCAAGAATACCTTGGCCAGAAGCGAGTGTTGCAATTCCGAGGAACAACCCGAGTGCCGCAATCCACCACTTCATGGAATCAGTGACTAGACTCCGACCTCAGCGCCCATCCCACCACACCCATCCTGCCGCAACGGGAGATTGCACGCTGATCTGTAACAGCTTCCTTTGGTAGTGAGGCCATAACGGTCAGGGGAGAAGCCCCGTTTACTTAGCTCCTTGGCGAGGTAGTAGTCGTGATGTGCAAACGTGATCCAGGTCTTGATGGCGCTGGCAGTCTCATTGGCGGAGAACCCCTGTCGCTGGATCAACCAGCCCGCGAGTCCGCGGGCGCTGCGTACTAGATTGCAGATCTGCCAGGATTTTTCGCAACAACATTTTACAAGCTGCGTGTCGTCGCAACACGGCGTGGAGATCGGAGCAAGGGCTTGGTGCAGTGTCTTCGCCTCGCTTGAGGAAAGATCGATTTCGTCGTACCAATCGGCAAACTTGACGGCGTTGTCCCAAGACAGCGGGATACCGTAAGGGGTCTGCGTTCCTACTGCAGGTATGATCTCCTTTTCAAGTTCCAATAAAGAGATCTCTTTTTTTGGAGCACTCCCAATCTTCGGCAGGATAAGCACCGCGGGGATAGCAACGAGAACAACCACAATGGCTAGCCAAAGCCAGTTCCCCCTTTTTTTGGTTGGTTTTTTCGTCATGACCATGCCCTATTTACAGCAGCTTCTGGCTTCCGTGGAAGCAACCTTCACCTCAAGCCCCATTCCACCGCAGCCACCTCGATCGAGGGGAGCTTCACACAGCTTCTTGTAGCAGGATTCGTAGGCCTCGGAGGCTTTCAACCCGAAATCTTCCGGATTATGTCCCTGTATTTCTAGAGCTGTGGCCAGGTAGTAGTTGGGGTGAAGGAAGTGTAACCACTGCAGAACGGCCGCTGAGATCGCATCGCCGGAGAATCCTTTCTTGTGGACAAGGAAGGCAGCAAGCCCCTGTGCGGAACGGGTGAGATTGCAGATGTTGCCGTTCTTGCTGCAGCAGCAGGCGAGGACCGAGTTGTCGTCACAGCAAGGGGCGGGGATGGAAGCGAGTTCCTCTTTTACCACGGCCTTTTCCTGCGGTGAAAGGGGGATCGCGTAAAGCCAATCGGCGAAATACTGGGCGTTTTCAAGCGAGAGGGGGATACCGTAGCTCGTTACACTCCCCGATTGCGGGATAAGTGTTGTCGTGAGGTTTGCCAGAACGGAACCAGGTTCTGTTTGAGACCACCCCAAGAGGGATGGGGTAGCGACAGCAAAAAAAACTACCAACAAAACACCTTTTCCTATTAGACTGAACTTGTATCTCATACTTTTTCACTCCTACCTAGAATGGATTTATAAAACCCATTGTAGCGATTGGGGGTTGTGTATTCCGTGAAGATCCTATGAAGAAGACGTGGAGACACACACCTCACCACGATTTGGCCCCGTTCAACCGCCACAGTAGCGCAACCAGTGTTGTGCCGCCCACTGGGCCGCAGGCCCTACTTGCGGGTCATTCCGGAGGTGAATCCTGGTGAATCACGTGGTCGTGACTACAGTTAAATAACTGCAGCACGTGTTCATCGTCGAGGGTGTAATAGGTAGCCCGACCGGCGCGGCGGGTGCGCACCAGTCGCAGCATGCGCAGGAGCCGCAGGTGGTGTGATGTCGCCGGCTGGCTCGCCCCAAGAAGCTGGGATAGGTCGTGGACGCAGAGCTCCTTACGCGACAGGAGGTACAAGATACGCACACGGGTGGGATCGCTGAGCGTCTTGAACGTATCAGCCATCCGCTCGATCACCTGCTCCGCGGGAAGTCCTGCTTGCAGCTGTTGCGCTTCTTGTTCCGATACTGAGTGGTACATTTCGCCATTCAGTGTACACCCAAGGGGGACTTGAACCAAGGTTTAATTTCTGATATAAATATACAAGCAGACGTTTACATTAATAGGCGACCAAGTAGGTGGAGAAATGGCAGAGCAAAACGAAGAGCAACATTTGCTACATTTAAAAGGGTTAAGCTGTGCGACCTGTGCTGTGGATATCGAGCAGGCCCTACACAAGAGCGGCTATGACTCGGCATCGGTCAACTTTTCTACCGGTCAGGTGATCCTGCACGGTGACCTGGAGCGGGCAAAGCAAGTAATAAAACGGGTCGAACCGGAAGTGGGGTTCATTGCCGCTGGCGAGGAAGAGGAGGAAGGCGATCGACAACCGCTCCGCTATATTCTGCCGGCGCTCGTACTGTTCCTCGCCGGGCTTGTCTTCCGTTACTGGTATCCGATCGGAGGGACCGCTCTCACTCTACCGTTATTTGTGGTGGCTTACGTGTTTGTTGGATGGCGGGTGGTGCGCAACGCGGGGATGAATCTGATCCACGGTAAGCTGTTCGACGAGAACCTCCTTCTCGTGATCGCTACCTTCGGAGCGTTCGCCATTCAGGAGTACCCGGAAGCGGTTGGGGTGATGCTCTTCTACGTGATAGGAGAATTCTTTCAGGATCTCGCTGTCGGCCGGGCTCGCAGCTCCGTCAAGTCGCTCCTTTCTCTGAAGGTCGATTCTGCACATCGTGTTTCAAATGATGGCACGATCGATATCCCACTGGAAGAGGTGAACGTCGAGGACGTGATCGTCGTGCGGCCGGGGGAACGCGTTCCGCTTGACGGGGAGGTAATTGGCGGATCATCGACCCTCGACACCTCCGCTCTCACCGGAGAGAGCGTCCCGCGCCGGGCGGGACCGGGGGAGGGCGTCCTGTCTGGTATGCTCAACCTGAGCGGACTTCTCCAGGTCAAGGTCGCGAAACGCGTGGAGGAATCGACGCTCACTCGGATCCTCGAGCTCGTGGAGAGCGCCGGGGCGAGGAAGGCGAAGACGGAGCGGTTCATCACCAGGTTCGCCAAGTACTATACACCAGCGGTTGTGGGATTGGCGATGATGATCGGGCTGATCGTCCCGCTGGTGACGCGCGGATCGTTCATCATCTGGGGGTACCGCGCCCTCGTCCTCCTGGTCATCTCCTGTCCGTGTGCCCTCGTCCTGTCGATCCCGCTCGGCTACTTCGGTGGGATCGGGCGGGCGTCCAAGCAGGGTGTCCTCATCAAGGGGTCGAACTTCCTCGACGCCCTCGCGCGGGTAGAAATCGTGGCGTTCGACAAGACTGGGACGCTGACGAAGGGGACGTTCCGAGTGACCGATGTCGTACCGGCGGACGGCCGGAACAAGGAGACCCTGCTGCAGATCGCTGCCCGTGCCGAGGCAGGATCCAACCACCCGATCGCTGTCGCCATCAAGAGCGCCTATACGGGCGAATTGAACGGAATCACGCCGACCAGCCACGAGGAGATCGCTGGCGAGGGGGTACTCGTTCGTATCGAGGGAAACAAGGTCCTAGTGGGGAACGATCGCATGCTCCACCACTTCGATATCCCGCATACGACGTGTGACGTTCCCGGGACAGTAGCCCATGTAGCGATAGATGGGGCTTATGCTGGTTATCTCATCATCGCCGACGAGGTGAAGGATGACGCCGCGCGGGCCATCCGGGAGTTAAAGAGGCTCGGGGTAAGAAAGGTGGTACTCGTCACCGGGGATAGCGCAGGGGTAGCGGCTGCGGTGGCCGAACGAGTCGGGGTCGATCAATGGCACGCCGAACTCCTCCCCGGTGGGAAGGTCGAAGTGATCGAGGCGTTGGAGAGGGAGAAGGCCACGCGAGCGAAGGTGGCATTCGTCGGGGATGGGATCAACGATGCGCCGGTGATCGCGCGCGCAGACGTGGGAATCGCGATGGGAGGGTTGGGAAGCGACGCCGCGATCGAAACCGCCGATGTAGTGATCATGGACGATCGCCCCTCCAAGTTGGCTCTGGGAATCCTCACCGCGCGAAAGACGAAGAGGATCGTGTGGCAGAACATCATCTTTGCCCTCGTGGTGAAGGTCGGGTTCATCGGACTGGGGATCATCGGAGAGGCGACCATGTGGGAGGCGGTCTTTGCCGATGTCGGAGTGGCGCTAATCGCCGTTTTAAACGCGATGCGAATCCTGAGAACTTAAAAAACAACAAAAGCACAAAGGAGGAATCATGAGAAAGATCGGCTTTATTGGACTGTTACTTGTACTAGGATTAGGGTTGGTTGTGTCCGCTGCTCCCAAAATAAGCGTGGGTGCCCCGGTCTACAACTTTGGAGCAGTGATCGAGGGGATCGCTGTTGTACATACGTTCGTCCTTAAAAACGTCGGAGACGAGCCCCTCACTATCGGTGACGTACAGGTGAGTTGCGGGTGCACAACGACCTCGCTTTCCAAATCCACCCTTGCGCCGGGGGAGTCGGTGGACCTCGCGGTCACGTTCGACTCTGCTGGATTCAGTGGAGAGATGACTAAGAATATCTATGTGGAATCGAACGATCCAACTACCCCAAAATTCATTCTGCAGCTTGTAGGAACGGTGAACCGCCCGCAAGCGTACAACATTGCGGTGAGCGACTTGAACTACCTGTTCTATCTCCTTATCGACCTGCGCACTCCGGAAGAATATGCCACCTCTCACTTTCTCGGGGCGATCAACATCCCGTATGAAAAGCTCGTCGATTGGACTCCCCGCCTGCCGAAGGGGGTGTTGATCATCCTTTATGACGAGGACGGGACACTGTCTGATCAGGCGGCACAGACGCTGAACGAAACCGGGTTTCCGGAGGCGAAGAGCCTCCTCGGTGGGCTGAACGAATGGGTGCGCCAGTTCAAGGACAAATTCATCCAGTACAAGACCGCGGAGTGATCGGACGACGGCTCCAGCAGAGCTCACTCCACGCAGCAGCTCATCTTGGTGATGTCTCGACGGAACGCCTGCGCGGCCATCTTGATCCCTTCGGATAGGGTGGGAAAGACGTGAACGGTGTCGATCAGTTCGTCGATCGTCATCTCGTTTTTCACCGCCAGGACTGCTTCGTGGATCATCTCCGCGGCGAGCGGTGCGAGGATATGCACCCCAACGATCTGCGTTGTGTTGGGGTCGATCGTTATCTTGATCAGGCCGCGCGTGTCGTTGATCGCGCGCGCCTTGGGAACGTAGCGCATCTCCACGCTCCGGCAGGCACACACGTTATGAACACTCGCGTACGCCTCCTCGGTCATCCCAACGCTCGCTACCTGTGGCGAGGTGAACACGGCGTGAGGGACAACGTTGTAGTCGATCGTCTCGCTGGACGCACCGAGGGCGTTTGATGCTGCGATATGCCCCTCTTTGGCGGCCACTGTTTCCAAGTGCGGTGGTCCGATCACATCCCTTGCGGAGAAGATGTGAGAAGCGCTTGTTTGTAAGTGCTCACCGACCAGGACATCGCCGTTCTCTTCAAGCTCAACCCCGGCCTGGGCTAGGCCGAGCGAGGCGGTGTTTGGCCGTACCCCGACGGCGATCAGGAGTTCTTAGCAGTGAACGTCATTTTCTCGCCGTTGACCGTTGTCTCCACCATCTTCATGCCGTTCTCCCCGCGCAATGAATTGACCTCGACCCTTGTGTGGATGACGACCCCTTCCTCTTCCAGGTACTCAGCCAATGTGCTCGAGATCTGCGGCTCCTCTCGGGAGAGGATCCGCTCACCGTGGGTAAGGATGGTGATGTCTGTCCCGAAGCGAGAAAACATCTGAGCGAACTCCAGTCCCAGAGATCCCGCCCCGAGAACAATCAGACTCTTCGGCAGTTCTGTGAGGGAGAGGGCCTCACGGTTCGTCAGATAGCCAACCTCGTCGATTCCGGGAAACAGGGGAGCGCGAGGGGATGCGCCTGTAGCGATGAGGAAGCGCTCCCCTCGGATCAGTTCTCCGTCAACCTCGATCTCCTGTGGGGAGACGAATCTTCCACTACCGGAGAAGAGATGGACTCTCGGCATCACACCCAGGACGTCGTGGTAGTTCGTGCCGCGCAAGGTCTCGATCAATTGGTCCTTATCCGCAATGGCGCGGGAAAAATCGACGGACGGGGACGGAATGTCGAGCGCGGTGAACCGGGGATGTCGCGCCTGGTCCAGGCTCTCGGCCAGCGCGAGCAGGTGCTTCGTTGGGACACATCCAACGTTGACGCACGTCCCACCCAACGGGAGTCCGGCGTTCACCATCACTGTCCTTGCTCCCACCTCAGCGGCGACCGTCGCCGCGGCAAAACCCGCCGCCCCACCCCCGAGAATGACAAGGGCGTAGTCCTCCATTCACTCCTCCTTATTTATTTCGCATACCTTGCCATGGCCGCTTCCGGCACGCCGTCGCCACACGGGGTGTGGGATCAGTCGTCAGCCAGTGCAGCTTCCCTTACCAACTGATCGATCTCCTCCTCGGGGAGTCCCATATTGTCCATCATCGCAGCGCGGCACGATTCTCCATGGTGGATCGGCATGGGGTTCCCATCACTTGCTCCGATTATGCCACCTGCGATTACAACCACACCGCTAAACAGCAGACTTACAGCCAATATCGCACCCAACGTCTTGGTCGTCGTCTTCATTCGATCCTCTCCTTTGCTGCAATCAGTAACCCCCACGATACCGCGCGGTTATGAGGAGAGGATGAAGATACTATAGGGATCCTGTGGCAGCCGCGCTCTTCCCAAGCGTGTTCCTGTTGCAAGAGGGAAGTTGCACCAAACACTTGCTGCCTCGACAATCGGTATGTCATGCCTTGGATTCAACCGGTAAGTGCAACTTTGGGAATTGGTCAAAGAGGGGAGCTGCGGTAATATTACCAGCGCAGCCCAGACCAGTAAATCAAAGGAGCAGCGATGAAGAGATACACGCAGCTCACCGAACAAGAACGATACCAGATTTACGCACTAAAGCAAGCCGGACAGAGCGACAGCAGGATTGCAGCATTCCTGGGCCGTTACAAGTCCACGATTAGAGATCGGAAGAGCGTCGTGTAGGGAAAGAGTGTAGATC
>CAJVYM010000032.1 GCA_913009415.1 uncultured bacterium | reverse complement strand
CCGGCGGGCAATCTGTGACTTCTCCGCCAGCCCCTCCAGCGCCTTGTCTAGGGCATGAATCTGCTCCACTAGCTCAAGGAGCCTGTTGGCGTCTTGGATGATCATCGGGCCTACATATTCCACTTCAGATGAGAAGTTTGCCTTCCTCTGCCATTCCTGGATGATCCCGGCGTACTTCCGCCCTACTCCCGGGATCTTAAGGATCGTGGCGCGCCGGAGACGAGCAAGTTGACGTAGATCATCCCTGCATGTGATGAATCGCAGGAACCAAAGGTTGCTTACGCTCTTCGTGCTACCGAGCAGCTCTGGACAGACGGCTTGCAGATCGGATTGTATCCGGTTGGCCACCCTGATCTTCTCGTTCACCAGCTGACGGCGCCGGCTCAGGCGCTTCAGCTTCTCGTTCACCGGCGGTGCCAAAACGACTTTCTGCAGCACGTCCTTGGCTAACGGTAGCTGGTCCTTCAGGTGAAACAGTTCCAGTATCTTACGTGTATCAATTGGATCTGTCTTCGCTGCACCAGGAAACACTTCCTTGAACCGCGCCAGCTTCAGGTTGTTCACGTTGTACAGGGTGTATCCCTTCTCCTGAATCAGCCGGTCTAACGGGCGTGCATACCCGTTGTACCCCTCCATCGCCACTGCTACTGGCAACGCCAACTTCTCTTTGTATCCCTCAACCCGACGGAAGAAATCCTGAAAGCCTGCATCTGTGTGCGAGATGTCAAACTCTTCCATGATCTTCCCATCTGGGTTCGCACTTACAAGGTTGTGTACTTTCATCCAGTTATTCTCGTCTACTGCTCAGAGCGACCATCCTTTACGGATGCGCACCATCTCGAAAGATACACTGGATGAACCAGATGACGGGGGCGGCATTTTCAGAGCCGAGCAGCGCTTTCTCAAGCCTGCGGACCCCGTGAGCCACACCCCCGTCAAGTAGACATTCTACTTGACAACGGTATGCCCGTCACCTGTAAAATTCAATGGTAGACCCCATATTGTCGGCATGCGGGAACGATTCAGACCGTGTTGCCTCATGTAAAAATGTACACGAAATGGCAATGGTTGCCTCACCTAAGAATGTACTCCAAATTGACGTGTCGTCCCTCCCGTTGCTGATCATTCTTCGATCGTGCCAGTGCATCCAACTTGTCTTGCAGCTTGATGATCTCCCGTTTCAGCTGCACAGGGTTCAGTGCCGCGTATTGTTCCTTGAGAACATCCTTCGCTTGTTGGGAGACAAATGGCGATTCCAACACTCTCTGGAAAGGTGTTCTCGCCCGATCATATGTCTTCTTCACCTTGCTTCTCACCTTCTCCTTGCTAATCAGCTTCATCACTGGCTGAAAGAAGTTTGTGTACAATCTTAATAGCTCATAAATGGAATTTAATACTTTGAGTTCCTCTTCTGCGTCATAACGTCGGTATCCCCCCGCCCTCCTTACTACAGAGTAGTTCTTTTGCTCCACAAAGCAATTGTCGTTCTTCCGGTGCGGCCTGCTGCGCGTGAACGTGATCTTGTTCTTACGACAGTACCGTAACAAATGGTCATTGATGAACTCTTTTCCATATGACGGTTTGAGTAAACCATCCAACTGTTAGAACACAAACCATGAGTTTCTTCCTTCACTAGTATGAACGCACAAGTTATGTGCTAATTCCGTCCAGTTCAGCATATTGACGTCTTAGCACAATTGCTCCTCGCGAGGGATGCATGTCAATGATTAAGTTTTATGTTTCGAGAACTTGACATGTAAGCGTCATAGTGTATAATATTATCCATGCGCGATACTAGCTTCTTTACTCATCCTGAGAACGACTGGCAACAGCGCTACGAAGCCCTGCGTGCCTCGTTCGTAGAACGCTTGCCCACAACAGCTGCCTGGCCCTGGAGGAGCTAACCTTATCCTGAAGTTTCGGTAGCATCCCACTGTCGGTTAAATGTTATATCGCTGTGACGGTTATACCCGCGCGAAAATCGGTGCTCATACAAGATGAGCATGAAGAATAGGATTCTTTGTCGTTTCCAGTGGATAAATAGGCGATAAAAGGCGGTATTGTGGTGCTGGAATATCAGCATTACAGGAGGGAACCGATACGGATGAATACTCTGTTTGAGAAAGCGCTTGCCATCGAATCGCCCTGGCTTATCAAGGAGATTGTCTTTGACGAAGCGCAGAAGTAACTGGACGTCTTTACTGGTTTTCGGAGAGCAGCTACCTTTATCTGCGGGGACGAGGGAACGGGGAGCAAGGGTGAATTCAAGACCTGCGACACCGTCAACAAGACATGGCAACAATGGCAACACTTGAACTTCTTCGAACATGAATCCAGCCTTCACGAAACCACGGATTGTTTGGTATAGTCAGCAGACAGCGATATTCATGCAAGAAATGCGTAATCAATGGAAATTTGGAACAGCAAAGCCGGGTAGAGAAGCGCAGCCTAGTTGGGTATGCTACTCCCGCTTGGAGGCGGTAGAATGAACCAAGATCTTATCGCGCTCTTGACCTGTCCTGTCTGCCACAGCGAGCTTCACTGGACCATACATGAATGTAATGGAGAGCGCGTTGAAGAAGCAGAAGCTCACTGCAACGATTGCTCAGCTGATTATCCCGTGCACGAAGGAATTGGGGTGTTCCTCACCTCTGACCTGCCGCGGCATGATCTGTGGGAAGAAGCAGGGGGCGGGTTAACTGCATATCTCCATGAACATCCACAGATCGAGCAGAAGCTACTAGAGTCATCGCTGGAAGAGCTTTCACCGGCTGATCAGTTCTTTCTGGCGATGGTGCTAGAGGAACGCGGAAACTATGGGCAGGCGAGAACCGTAGCCGACCTGGCCCGTGCTGGTATGTACACCAAGGAATACCAAGACTGCTTCAAGAGCCAGATCGATTATGTCACAAACCGCGTCTCCATCCAGGACGGGCCGATCATCGATCTCGCCTCCGGTCGGTGCTACTTGGTAGAACAACTGGCGCAGGAACTGTCGCGTCCGATCGTCGCTACCGACTTCAGCCCGCGCATACTGCGCCGCGATCGGCGTTTCTTTCAGTTTCTCGGATTGGCCGATCGAGTGAGCCTTCTCGCGTTCGACGCCCGCTGCACCCCGTTCAATGACGGAGCGGTGAAGACGATGACCACGAACCTCGGCCTAGCAAACATCGAAGAACCGGGGAGGCTCCTTGACGAGTTGCGGCGCGTCATCAGTGGGGAGTTGTCGGCGATCATGTTCTTCTTCCCTGACGACGACGTAGCGAATCGCGCGGCCGCCGAGAAACTCGGGATCTCGGCGTTCATGTTCAGAAACTCGACACTGCGACTCTTCGATGAGGCGGGGTTCGACGTGGAGCTGAAGAACGTCTGCAGTGGACGAGCGCTTCCGACCCCGACAAGTGACCTTCTGGAGGGAGCGGGGATCGACGCACTCCCCGTGGCCGAGACCGAACTTGAGTGGTGCACGCTCGTGGCGCGTTAAGCAAGCCCGTTCTCACCTCGTCGGTCAACTGTCTCCGCCAGCAAGCTTCTATCGCTGGTATTCCTGAGGCAATCGTGCACGGCACGATAGGAAGATGAGGATTGTCAGGTAATCGATCGCCTATCCCGGCCTCTGCAGCCGTGGAATCTCATCAGGGTCAATCAGTAGCCTGATCGATCTGGCTGTTCCCGGGCTTCGGCTGATGAATCCCTTTTCTTCCAGTCTCAAGATCATCTGATGTATCGTTGGTGGCGTGACACGGAAGAATCGCTGCAAATCCGCCTCCGCCGGCGGCCTCCCGTTGATTACGGTGTAGTTGTAGATGAACGCCAGGTACTGACTTTGTTTATCTGTGAGCGTCCTTGCCATTCGGAGCATCAACCTCCCGACAGAACGTGTAGCTCAACAGCGGCAATTAGCCATCCATTGCAGCCGATTGTTCGGACTTTTCCCATCCCACCGCCTGCTTGCGAATTTCCTCCACGGTTTCCTTAATCTTCTGAGCAGCTCCATCGGCGTCCAGGCCGGAGATATCAATCTGTAAGGTCGCCCGCTCGTACGTCTTACGGAAGTAGGTGATGTCCTTCTTAATCTCTCTTAGATACAAGCGTTTCTCTTCGGCCGACAACTTCTTCTCAATTGGCCGGGAGTCTATGTCGTAGAAGGTGATTCTCTCTAGGATGTTCTCCGGCTTGTCGTTGAGCACGATGGTAACTCCGCCAGCCTTCTTTACGGCGCGCAAGTATCCTCCCATGAGGCCGCTCGGCGGCAGGGCTATCACGCAATCCCGGCTGTCTGGACGGTTCAATATATGCACCAGAGCCTCGGCCGCCTCGCTTCGAAACGAATGCATTGTGAAAAACTGATTCTGCAGCCTTTCGATCGAGGTCCCAAAGAATCTCTCGATCTCCACGTCCAGATCGAAGAACTGGTAACCCAACCGCTCAGCCAGGCTGATTCCAATGGTCGTCTTGCCTACACAGCTAATCCCTATGAGAAACACTCGCATGTCTATCCGCCTCTTCTCTTGCCGGCCCGAACGCAGGAGTCAGCTGCCAATGTGCTGCTATAGCGAAGCGGCGGTAGTACAGCGGTCAGTTGGTCTCGTTTATTGGCCGTTCCTGTTGCCTCATTGCTCGTGTATTGTGAGGGCTATCTCGAAGCCTTCATAGGTCGAGAATATCTGCCGGAGCTCGTCCATTGTGATCTTCTCCCCATCGACTTGCAGCACGATCTCATCCTCTTCTTGAGAGTAGTCGATTACCCCGACTAGCTCATCATGGGTAAGTCCCGGTCGCTCGCCCTTCCGCTCCATGTACTTCGTCGCCAAACGCCGACGGATCTTGTCACGCACATCGCCGAGGGCGAGGTAGGGGCTGACCGGAGAAAAGGTCCTGAAGGTAAAACCGAATCTATTCCCTCTGCTTGCCTTCGTTTCTTCGGCCTGGATCACGAAACCCGTAGGAGATTCATCGGCAGTGATCAGGAACTGAATCTCACGACCGTCTGCTGCCAAGTGGGTCTCGGTGATCGGGAAATCCTTCCTCCAAGTATCCTGATGTTGCTGAATTGGTTTGATCATTCTCTCTCCATTTCGCAGCCAACAGTAATTAGTCTGCACAGCCGCTCAATAGTACCGTCCCCCGTTTTGTACGTCAAGATCGTCCACAACAGTTTTTAAGGAGTTTAGTAGACTTCTCCCTTTTCACCTGCTTTCTGCTGTCTTGGCGCTCTTTGCGAGAGGCCCCTTTCGGCCTCTCATTACTCGTTACCAATCACCGCTTCGCGTCTTTGCCAAAGACACTCCGTTCTGCACGAGCACTTTCAACTGCACACTCGAAACAGCAAGGAACCATCTGAGCCATTCTGGCAATAATGACATTAAGTGTTATAATTGTTCTATAACTGTACATCAGAGGACGCTGATGCTGATCTCAATTAACGAACGTGATCCACGCCCGATCTACATGCAGATCGCGCGCCAGATAAAGGAACAGATACAGACTGAAGAACTGCATCGTGGTGATGAGCTTCCTTCGGTGCGAGAGCTTGCGGAGAGCTTGGGGATCAACCTGCACACGGTGCGGAGGGGTTACCAGGAGCTGAGCGATGCGGGACTGCTCAGCGTGCGCCTTGGGCGGCGCGCCCGCGTTTTTCGCTCTACACCATCGGGAAGGATTCCCGACGAGATTCGTGCGAGCTTCGTAGATCGGGTGCGGGAGCTCCTTGTGGATGGACTCTTAGTTGGGTTCTCGGCTGATGAACTTCGAGAGCTCGTCGGGCGTGAGATCAAGGAACTCGCGGCGCCGAGATCCAGACCGATCGATACCGAGGAGTGAATGATGAAACGCAAATTGATCCACCCGCTTTGGGTGCACATACCGACGTTGGTGCTCTTGGCTGGCTACATCGTCTATTGGCTTACGCAGATCGACCATCTGCCCACGCGTATCCCGATTCAGTTCGGGGTTCACGGACAAGCGATCACGTACGGATCACCGTGGCTCCTTTTCGGAATAACAGTTTTTCTCTCAGCGTTGTTTATCACGTTGGCAGTCATAACGGAGGAGCTCTGGGTGCGCCAGGAAAGGCAGAAGCGTTTCAATCCCTTGGTGCTGCTCGACGACCTGACTGTCGGAGCACTCGTCGGTTTTCAGGTCGGTTATTTGCAGGCGGCAATAGGCGGCCGAATGGATGTTCCTTTCCATTGGATCTACGGAGTAGGCTTTGCCGGAGCTGCTGTTGCAGCGGGAGTCCTATTGGAACGCCTTCGGCCATTCATCGGTACCGCAGCGGAAGCCGCGATCGAGTCAACCGAGAAGCTGCAGCAGGAAGTAGCCGACCGGCTTGCCCGGGGAGAACGCATCCTCTACTGGGATGTGCAGAATCCTCGCTACGTCTCGTTCCTCTCCCTCCTTGTTCCCGGAGTTCTATGGGTGGGGGCGGGCCTGCAGCTCGAGACCAACCTATGGGTAGCTGGGCTGCTTTTCATCGTCGGAGTACTGTTGCTCCTCTTCTACGGAGGACAACGCACTCTAGTCACCCAGAAGCAAATCCGGGTTCGCTACGGATTTTTCGGCATAACGGTTCTCCGGCTTGACGTCTCCACAGTGCGGGACGTCAAAGCGCTCCATTTCTCGCCACTACAGGATTTTGGTGGATATGGAATACGGCGGAACCGCAGGATGACTGCATACTATCTCTGTGGCGATCACGGGGTTGTGCTCACGACCGACAAAGGAAGGAAAATTCTTATCGGATCTAATGCCTCCGACCGGTTGGCAGCGATTATAGAGGTGATCGCCGGGTTTCCACGCCGGGAGGCAGCAAGGGAGGAAGCATGATTACAGCAAACGGATTGACCAGACGGTTCGGAGACATCACCGCAGTGGATGATCTCCATCTGGATGTGGAGAAGGGGGAGGTGTTCGGGTTCCTTGGACCGAACGGTGCCGGGAAAACAACTACGATCCGTATGCTCGCCGCGCTGATCGCTCCGACAAGCGGCGAGGCAGAAGTGGCCGGATTCCAGGTGGGAAAGGATAATCGGGCCATCAGGCAGAACGTCGGTGTCCTCACCGAAACGCCAGGCCTGTATAAGCGCCTCTCGGCGCTCGACAATCTGCTCTTCTTCGCAAGGTTGTACGGGGTGACCTCCCCGCGGAAACAGGCGGAGCGCTACCTACGATTGTTCGAGCTGTGGGATCGCCGCGATGACCTCGCCGGGACCTTCTCCAAGGGGATGCGGCAGAAGCTCGCGATCGCACGCGCGATGCTGCATGAACCGCAGATCCTGTTCCTCGACGAGCCGACCGCGAGCCTCGACCCGGAGGCAGCAAAGGTGGTGCGCGACCTGATCGAGACCCTGAGCACGGAGGAACGGACGATCTTCCTGTGCACTCACAACCTCGATGAGGCCGATCGGCTCTGTGACCGCGTCGCTCTGTTCAAAACCAAGCTCATCGCGGGCGGAAAGCCGCAAGAGCTAAAAGAGCGGATGTATGGGAGAAAGACCGTGATCCACCTTGCCGATCCCGCCGCGGGGATCGAGCAGGCGCTCGACCTGCCGTTCATCAAGCGGATCGAGCGGATGGATAACGCTCTTGTAATCTCGCTCACAGATCCGGAAAAGGAGAATCCGCTTCTCGTCAAGCGGCTCGTCGAGCTGGGAGCGGGCGTGCAATACGTAAACGAACTGCGGGTGTCGCTTGAGGATCTGTACCTCGACATGATGGAGGGAAACCATGCCACGAATTAAAGTGGTCCTAATGAAAGAGTGGCGCGAGTCACTGAGAAACAAGATGATCCTGTTCGGAGCGATCTTTCTGCCGCTGTTCATGGTCGGCGCAGCTACAGTGATGGTCTATCAGGGGCGAGGGATCGACGTTCCCGGGGTGCAGATCGCCCTGTTCAACACGGCTCTCATGTACTTCCTCATCCTGCCGGCGATCATTCCGCTGGCGATCGCCGCTTACTCGATCATCGGTGAGAAGGAGCAAGGAAGCCTTGAACCGCTCCTCGCTACGCCGATTTCCGATCTCGAACTCTTCCTGGGAAAGGCCCTCGCCAGCGTGATCCCGGCGCTCGTGCTCACATGGTTGAGCTTCGGCCTCTTCCTCGGCATCTCCATTCCACTCGTCGGAGGGGTGCCGCCGCATGTTCTCACTCCACCGTGGATCGCCGCCATCTTCGGCCTGTCGCCGCTCCTCTCTCTCTTCTCAGTCGGAGTGACGCTCCTTGTTTCCTCGCGGGCCACCGACGCCCGCGCCGCGTATCAGATCTCAAGCTTCGCCATCATCCCCGCGATCGTCCCTCTCATCATCTACACTAGCAAGAAGACCCTCGTCAGCCTGTGGCTCATCGGGTTGGAGGGACTTGTATTGTTCATAGCGAGCGTTATCGTGCTATACTTCGCCATCAGGGTGTTTCGTCGGGAACAGATCCTGACGCGCTGGAAGTAAGGCAAGTAGAGGGGGTAGCAATGGAAAAGACGATTCTGATAGCACTAGCGGTGATCGCGGCGATTCTCTTCTTCGGCCTTGTCGCGCCACAGCCGCAGGCACCACCACCGGCAGTCGGGCAGGGGAAGTTGATCGACAGCGGGGAGTTCGTCGTCGAGCAGGCGGGGCAAGAGGTCGTCGATGAGCAGTACACGCTCTTCTTCTCAAGCACAGAGGGGTACATGCTCATCTCGCAGGAGAAGATGTCGGTGAGCGGACAGAATATCAGCCTGGCGCAGCAGTACGAGTTCGATCGCAACTTCGTACCTGTTCTTTACCACTTGGCCGCGGATACGCCTTCCGGCTCGCAGATTATCTCGGCACAGATGGGGATCAAGGGACTGCACATGGAGACCCTCGTCGGCACGGCACAACAGCAGGTCGATGTCCCGGGTAAGAATATCGTGATCCTCGATAACAACCTGATCAGCCACTACGTGGTCCTCTTCCTTGGCCTGCAAGCAGGGGCGATTCCACCTCACTTCACCGCCGCGATCCCACAGGCGTTGCTCTCGCTCCCGGCCAAGGTCGACGCACCAAAGAAGATTACGTTTACCTCTGGCGATAAGAGCTATAACGGAGAACGCTACGACCTTCACCTCGGAGACCTGCCAATAATCATGCTCGCCTATCAAGGGAAGCTGGTCGGGGTAATAAACAACGCACAGGGGGTGCACGCCTACAACGCGCAGCTTTTCCCGAACGGGATCACTCTCCCCGGAGCACCCACTGCCGCGGCAGTTCCTGAAGGCGTGACAGAGAAAGACGTGACGTTTACAAGCGGCGGGCTCACCCTCGCCGGGACACTCACTCTTCCCGCAGGCGCCACCGGCCTGGTCCCCGGTGTTCTGTTCATCGCCGGATCGGGTCCGGTCGACCGCAATGAGAACGCCCCTGGAATGGAGACTAACATCTTCAGCCAACTAGCGGTCTCGCTCGCTAAGGCTGGCATCGGATCGCTCCGCTACGACAAGCGCGGAGTGGGGAAGAGCGGTGGAGTATTCGCTGACGTATCGATGGAGGATCTCGTAGCCGATGCGCGCGCCGCACTGAGTGCGCTTGAAGGAATGGGGGGGATCGATCCAAAACAGATATTCATCCTCGGACACAGCGAAGGAGGAATCCTCGCTCCGATTCTTGCCGCTGATAACAGCGATCTGGATGGAATCGTCCTCCTGGCTGCGCCAGCCCATTCGCTCGATTGGATCATCCGCAAACAGATCGAAGAGGTGAACCGCGACGCGGGAAAGAGCGACGCTGAGGTACAGGCGGCGCTAGCACAGGAGGACCAATACCTGGATTTCGTCAGGGGCAGCAAGGGCAATTGGTCCGATTACACCTTCGATCAACTTAAGAAAGCGATGCCCTGGCTCACGCAGCAGAAGTACTCCCAACTAAAGATGCTCTCCCTCACCTGGCTACGGCAGCACTTCCACCACGACCCGATCGCGACGATCAAGAAGGTGACTTGTCCGGTGCTTATCGTGCAGGGAGAGAAGGACTATCAGGTGCCAGCAGACGAGGCGAACCTCCTTGCTTCCGCCCTCAAAGAGGCGGGAAATACCAACGTGACGGTCGATCTTTTCCCCGATCTCAACCACCTCATGCGCCATCACCCGGAAAAGCCGAATCTGACCTATCGACATCTCGACGAGCCGGTCGATCAGCGCGTGCTCGACGCGGTCACGGGGTGGATCACGAGCTACGTTGCCAAGTAATGATCTGACATCGAAGAAGGAAGTCGCCGCCCTGCTTAGTAAGGCGGGGATTCACCCCAGTAAGCGATTGGGGCAGAACTTCCTCGTTAATGGCGCCGTCCTCGATACGATCATCGGTGAGGTGAGCAGTGCTCACCCGCGCGTGATCGTGGAGATCGGCGCCGGATTGGGAACGGTAACATGCAAACTCGCCAGGATTGCCAATCGCGTGATCGCCGTCGAGCTCGACCGGCGCCTCGTCGGAATACTCCGACAGACCGTGGGGCAAGAGGGGAACGTTGAGATTCGCCAGCAGGATTTTTTATCTTTCTCACTTGTAGAGGAGCTGGCCGGTGACAAAGCGTTCGTGGTGGGGAACATCCCCTATCGTATCACTGCTCCGATCTTGAAACACCTCGTGCAGCAGCGAGAGCACATATCATCGGCACTCCTTCTCACCCAGAACGAGGTGGCGACGAAGATCGCACACAGCCCGGGCAAGGATGGGACATCGCTTGGAGTGTTGGTACAGGCCTATGCCGATGTAAAGCTACTTCGCAGCGTGCCACGCGGTTCATTCTTCCCGGTTCCTGAGGTTGATTCCACGTTGTGGGCGATCTCGTTTCTCGATTCGCCCCGGTTTATGACGAACGCCGAGGACTTCTTCGCCATCGTGCGCGCGGTGTACGGTGTGCGCCGAAAGATGATCAGAGGGGCACTGCGTGATCTCTTCCCAAATGAGAATATCGAGGAATTGCTGCGCTCTGTAGACATCGATCCTACCTTGCGCGGAGAGGTATTGGGTTTCGCCCAGCTCGATGCCATCGCGCGGTCTCTCACGGATTTCGGTCAAGATCGGTTGTGATCGGCAAGCTCCGGTGCATCCGGCTCAATGTGCACGGTCACGTTGACCGGACGATCGCAGACCGATCTCACTTCATCCTCCACCTTCATCGAGATCTCGTGTGCCTTGATAAGCGAAAGCCGCGAGTCGACAAGGACGTGGAGGTCAATGAACCCCTCGCGCCCCACACTTCGCGCGCGCAGTTTGTGGAAGCTCCGCACGTCTGCAATACGCTCTACCGCCTCCCGGATCGCCTTGATCTCAGCGGTGGATAGTGATCCTTCCAACAGCTCATGCAGCACGTCACGCACGGTCTTCGCCCCAACGACGACGACCATCGCACCGACCACGATACCGGCGATCTGATCGGCGTGTCCCCAGCCCAGCAACCCGCCAATCCCTCCGAGGAGGACCGCCACCGATGAGAACGCGTCGGAACGATGATGCCAGGCGTTGGCGTACAGGGCCGTGCTCTGCTGACGCTTGGCGACGCGGATCGTGCGTCGGTAGATCCACTCCTTGCTGAGGATTGAGACGATCGCCACGATGATGATGGGAATACCGGGATAGCTCACGTGATTTGCGTACAACGCCGATCCCGCATCCCAGGCGATATACACGCCTACCAAGATCAGCGCCGCCGCGACCAGCCCACCGGCGAGGGTCTCATAGCGCCCGTGTCCGTACGGGTGACTGGAGTCAGGAGGTCGCGACGCCAGTCTGATCCCACCGATCACCGCAAGATCGGTCGCGATATCGGACCCCGAGTGTATCCCGTCGGCGATAAGAGCGATCGACCCAGTTAACAGGCCAACCACAACCTTGAGAACGACGAGCACCACGTTAATGGCAGTCCCGATGAGCGTCACGCCAACGCCAGTGTCCGAGTGAAGGGAGGTTCTGTCCGGATGAGCATTCATGAGATTCATTCTACGCCGCAAAATCACCACGGACAACCGGAGCGGAACAGCAAAGTAATACGATTGATACTCACTGATTCATGAACTTATCCTCGCGTTCATACTGCACACTGACACCACGGTCGACGAGTTGCTCTATGTCGGTCATCGCCTGGGAACCGGGCGCAAGATCGAGGTAATTGTACCGTATATCTACGAAATCACCTAGACCAAGCCCCCCGATCTGATTGTTTACGACAAGCGGTGCGATATCGCTGATTGGGTTCGCTGAAAGCCTAACCGTTACCAGGCTGGAGAGATCCGCCAGCGATGCGATACTGTCGATTCGGTTGTCTCCAAGATTAAGTTGTTCCAAGCTAACGAGTGTCTCCAGTGGTGAGAGATCGCTGATAGCGTTGCTGCCAAGATCAAGCGCTTCAAGCTTGGAAAGGCCGGCTAAGGGGGAGATATCGGTAATTTGATTTCCCATAAGATCAAGAAACCTCAAGTTAACCAGGTTGCCCAACGGTGTTATGTCGGCTAGCTGATTGATCTCCAGATGCAGCGTCGCGAGAGCGGAAAGGCTCGCAAGTGGGGTGATGTCAGAAATCTGATTGTTCGCCAGGTCAAGCGACTTCAGTGCGATGAGGTTTGCTAAGGGATAAATGTTAGTAATCTTGTTGGAACTGAGATAGAGAACCTTCAGCTCGGTGAGTGAAGCAAGAGGAGCAGTATCAGCGATCAAATTGGAAGCAAGATCGAGCCGCCGTAGGTGAACAAGGTTCGTAAGAGGAGAGATATCAGCAACCCTATTTCCTCTCAGGTGTAGCTCCTCCAGATCGACCAGGGCCGTAAGCGGCGTGATGTCGCCAATCGCGTTGTGCGTAACGTCAAGGATTCGCAAATTGATGAGTCCCGCAAGCGGTGCGATATCGCTAATGGAGTTCTCCCCGAGGCTGAGTACTTCCAGTTTCCGGAGGCCCACAAGCGCTGAAGTATCTTCAATTGAGTTTCCAGAAAGGGCCAGCTCTTTCAGATTCGCGATGTGAGCAAGCGGTGAGAGGTCACTTATGCGATTATCCCAAAGGGCGAGGCTCTCCAAGTTGACGAGCTTCGCAAGCGGAGAAATATCGCTGATCGAGCCAGCCGCCATCTCAAGAACGCGCAGGTTGGTGAGATTTCCTATCGCCGCAATATTCTTAATCTGGTTATACGTTAGATTCAAGGAAACAAGATCGGTGAGGTTCGCCAACGGGTAGATGTACCAGATCCGGTTCCCACTTAGGTCAAGCTCTCTTAGATGCGTAAGCGTGGCCACTGGGGCGATATCCTCGATCAGATTGGTCCCAAGATGGAGCATCCGCAAGGAAGTGAGATGCGCGAGTGGAGAAATGTCGCTGATTTGATTCCCTCCGAGATCGAGGCTTTGCAGATTGATCGCGTACTCCAAACCGGAAAGATCGGTGATTTCACGCCCAGTGGCATTAAGCTCAATCAAACGGGTCATATCGTTTGCGGTGATAGATCCTTCAGGCTTCTGGAGCGCCTCTCGCACTGCCATCTCCAGGTTTGAATCGGCAAAATGCACCACTTGCGCTTGGACTGCCACGGAACAAACGAAGATAATGAGAACTGGGAGAACAAGGTTACCCAAAAATCGCAGCTTTGACTCTTTGAATTGCATGCTTCCTCCTTTAGTCTGGTCTATTCTCCGTCGACAGCTCCCGTAGCCTTTTTGTCCTCCGAGAGCTGCTTCTCAAACAAGGTGCGATAGGCTGGACAGCGATCCATAAGCTCCATGTGAGTACCCTGACAGTATCTCTCCCACCTAAAGCAAGCCCTGAATGACTGGAAAGCTGTTACTCCCCTTGTATGATCTCGAAACGCATATACCCCTCCCGGGTGAACGCTGAATACCCATGTCTACACCTCGAAGTCTGGCATCGTGCTTGCATTGAAGGAAACTGTTGTCATTGGTTGGTTCACGGATTCAAGGGAAAGATGAATTGTAGCCGATTACGCCTCCTAGAGCGGCTGGAACAGCTGTTGCCAACCCGGTAGAGATCACCATTGCTAATTCTGAGTCAAAGGGAAATAAAGGAGCAACGCTATTTCCGTAGAAGCCGGCGTATGCTCCCACGGCGGCCCCCAAGACTGTTAAGAGTAAGTTGGCTACGCCACCCCCATCGCCAAAGGCCCAGGCAGTCCCGATAACCCCAGCGCCCGCCCCGATGAGTGACCCGATGGGAATGCTGAACCACCCTGCCATTGGGGCCATGCCGCTTACCTTGGCCTGGGATCTATAGACCAGCAAATAGGCAAGTGTCCCACCGGCAAAGCCAGCACACGTCCCCGCTGCGAACTCCAGTGTGTAGTGCTCCCAGCGTAAATTGGGTGATTCTTCCAGTTTGGGTTCGGCCACGGTCAAAGGCCCCACAGCCACGCAGGCCATCGCCACTAAGAGCAAGATTGTTCCCATACGCTTCATCACGCTGCCTCCTTTAGCTCCAAAGCTTTGGTCATGGCCCTCCTAAGATCCACTTTGCATCGCCGGTCTCGGGGTCAACACGAAGGACCCAGTCCTCTTTTTCATAATCGTTACACCGACAATAGAGTTTCCTTTTGATGACATCGATCTCGTTGAATCCGATGTCATCCACGGTGTAAAAGGGAGTGAATTCACTGCTGGCAAAGTTATAGGTGACCAGACTGATACGCATATGCTCGGTTGGCGGAAAGTCTAAAGTCATAAACAAATAAAGTTTACTTGTCGCAGGATCCAGCCTCAGATTTGAGATGTAAACCTCGTCTCTTTCTCCCTCGCAGCTGAATAGATCCTCAGCAGAAGGTAACGGAACCCTCTTTTCCAGGGTGCCGGTAGCGACATCGATGATCTCAAGTTCCAACGGCGCCCGCTTTGGAGTGTGCACCATGTCCAAGGCTGTGTATATGGCATACGCCTTATTACCCTGGGCATCGATTTCCACCTTATATTGGCTTAAATACAACCCCTTCCAGAAGAAGACTTTTCTCCGCTCTCCGGTAACTCCGTCTAAACGATAGACGGCGGCGTCATGGGCATTCTCCTTGATGTAATACATAGCGTTCTCGGGGCGGGGTGCAATGGAGTGTGTTCCTTCCATATGCACCACGTATGGGCCTTCAGTATCATCCGGCCCAAGGGGATCGGTGAAGGTTTGCGTAGTATCGCCGGCAGATGTATTGACAATTGTGAACACGCCTGTCTGCAGCGCCCTACAGAGGAACTTACCGTTTGCGGTGATGTTGGTCATCTGGTCTGTTGTCTGCGGCAATGGGATCTGTTTTACCACCTTCCCTCTTACTGGATCTATTACCACACCGCTCGCCTGGCCATAGCTCCACGTATTGGGATGATAGGCAGCGTTGATGAAGTAGTAGTTGCCGTTGGGAGCAAGGTGCACATATCCCGAAAGTGGACTGACATCCTGGAGACGAATCTTTGTGTAAAGCTCGTCGAAATCGGTGTCGATGACGACAAAGAACGGATGGGCCTTATCCTTCATCTCATCAACAAAGCAGTATGGAGAATCAAGAAAGGGCTAAGGGTAGAAGGTACAAGGCCGATAAGGCTGAGCAAGAAGAGGGTCACGATAGTGCGTCGATACCTAAGACTGCGCGCACGGACCCACCCAAAGATCTCCGTATCTGATGGCTCTGAACCCAGTGGACTCATAGAATCCTGTGGAGCCTTATGATTTCGCATCTTCCCCTCCATAGCTATGTCTCCCGGATGACAACAAGTTATAAGAAATACGACACATAGAGAATAAACTCCGTGTCACGCTCACTGACAGCTACCCCTTTTCTCGTAATCAAGGCCTGTGGCAAGACCACAGGATATGAGAAGCCTCGACTGCCTCTCTAACCTTGCCTTTCCCCTCCACCGCCCCCATGCTCTCGACCTGTCTTTCCAAACCGCGCGATCAAGGCGAGCCGTCCGTCCTTCTACGCGACGGTTCATGTGAGCGGTGCGTTTCGTACGATGTGGCGACACAACCAAGCGCACATCACCGCCAGCAGCAGACCGAGCTTCCAAAGATCGACGAGCGGATCACCGTACGTGCTCACGCGCAGCAGCTCGGCACTGTAGGTCAACGGATTGGCGTAGCCGAGGAATCTGATGACGCTCGGCGCATGTCCTGTTGGCGTCGGAGTTCGGCATCACTACAAGATGTGGCTGATCCGCGACATGATGCTGAACAAGAGACATACATGAGCCTTCCCGAAATCGGGGAATCTTGGGCAAGCCATGCCGTCGATCACCCGAGTTCATCAGTCAGTCCCCTTTTAGGAACATCTTTGGCCAATGGTAGGTGGCAGGACAGAGGTTCCCTCCAGCATTATCACTGATCTCGTTGCCAGTCCCAGTAACAGAACCAACAAACTTCTCATTTGTAACGTAACAAGGGCTCTCCTTGAGGGCGACGCCCAAACTGTCGTTACCTTTGATTGTATTTCCTGAGATCTCGACTCGCGATGCCCCGCTAACAACAATGCCATTCCTATAATTATCCGTAATGTGATTTTCGATTATTCTTGCCTGAGCGACGGATCCAATGATGATGCCGTCCCCGTCCTTCGATAGTCGGTTGTTTCGAATATCACACACAACCCCGCCGCCAATGACCATCCCGGTTCCTAGTTTCTGAAAGAAATTATCATGGATTACATAGGAAGACGATCCTATAAGCATGAGGCCTACTCCTTTGAGCGAGAACCCGGTCCTGTGGACTTGGTTGCGTCCAATCAACGCATTCCCTTGCACGAGGCTATCCGACTGCACGAAACTCCACATGTCAATACCAATATCATCGACAATAATCGTGTTATCCAGTATGGTGACATGCCCTCCTTCCACGCGCACTCCAACTTTAGCGCCACTTATGGCGAGATGGCTGAGGGCCACGCTGTGTGCCCCTTTTATGAGCACTGCCGGTTGATTTGCGTCTTCTGCACTTATTACCGCTCCCTCTGAATTTGGGCCACGTAGGGTTAGGTCTTTGCTGATCACGATATTTTCCTTGTAGACCCCGGCGGCAATCTGGATCACATCCCCCGCCTTAGCTGTCGCGATGGCATCTTGGATCTTGCTGAACCGGCAGCCACTGGAACAGACCTCGATCGTTGCCCGTTGTGGGACGCCTTCCCCGAATCCTCCGAGCGATCCGAACAAAATCGTCACAAGCAACATAGCTGATAGAAACTGGACAAGTTTCATAGGCATCAGCTCCTTTTCTTAGATTAGTAGGAATGATGAACCCCAGCTGTCATGAGATCAACTGCTAGTCCCTATTTTTACGCTGTTTCTCTATCCTCCGTTATCTAGATTGAGTCCTACCTTTTGTAATTGCTGGCCTATTATTACCGCTATGACCGGGTTAGCAGAGGCAAAATCTGTAAGCGCTGCTGAAAGCTGAGCTTTGAGATTTTTCTCCGATAGCCTTCCCCAATCGGAGAGTTCCCATGTATAATTGCTCACATGTGATCCTTGTTCTTGGCCATGCTCCTCAATTCGCACCCACGCAGCGATTTTGTTGCTCCACCATGCCGTGCCTCCCGTTTGCCAAGAAGATTGGCCAGGGCTCTGCTGGGAGCCGGGGAAAACACTAGCGGGCATGTTAATCTTTTCCTGATAGTCAAACCGAATCGCGTTAGGGAACACACCAGCGGGTACAGTTACCTTCTCCACTCCATCCTGTTGGATCTCAAATTGTTGAATGAATTTCCCTTTCCCTTGCGGATACGTTGTCTCCGTCATCTGGCTACACCCCTCACCAAGCATGGCTCCCTTCCCTTTAGTGACCATCATCGGGGATATTGCCTCCGTCATCTGGCTACTTCCTCCACCAGGCATAGAGGTCTTCTTCTTAGCAACTATTATTGGAGCACCTTGGGCTGGAAATGGCCACACCTGCGGTTTGAGGGTCCCAGACTCGAACACCTGTATAGTCAAAGGCGATAGAGCGATAACTTTCTTTCCATCGGAAGACTTGTCTATCCGCGTCACCGCGCACATCGTTGTGTCCAAAAGATCGGTTCGAGCGACTACGTAATATGTGAACGTGCTCGTCGGAATTCGGGAAAAACTTTGCACCTGCAGTAGCTCTTGGTACGTCCAATAGGAACCCACTTGCCAGCTTGAGGGTGCACCGGCAACAACGCTAACTGTCGCTAATCCTAGGATTATCATTAAGAACGCAAATCGCATTAAAAATCTCATATCATCCCCCCTATTTCTGACGTTATTCTCAGTACGAATCTCAAAAGCCATAGTAGTTCCGTAGCCAACACGCAGAAAACCGGGGCGACCGGTTATGGCTATCCAGCCGCCCGTCCGCCCGCTATTGACTTAAATAAGTACAAGCAGGCCCAAAATAACCGCTCCCTGTTGGCGGGTTCGCTGTGAAATCAAAATAGTAGAAGTGTCCCCCAGAGCAATACGATCCGGGCTCCTCCACCGATCTCTCGCCAGATGCGTCAACTTCATCTGTAAATGCTCCCGAACCGTGCGCATTATCAATGGTCCCGCCGGGCCCCGTAAGCTTAGCGCTTACGCTCATATACATAAGCTTAACGGGGATTCCGTCCACTGCATGAGCTTCGACCACTGCACCGAAGTCTACATAAGTTGGGACTGTGTTGCTCCAAGGTGCAATCCATGACCAGGTAGTAAATATAACCTGGACAGTCTGCTCAGTACCATAAGCTCTCTTGTTCTGAGCCAACTTCTGTACTTTCTTTTGGATAACGTACTTATGAATCGGACTTATCTGAACTTGGGCATCCAATGCTTGTGATGGAAGTCCGCTAACAGGTTTCCCTAGTGCTGAAAAGAGTTCTTGCAATGTTACTGAACTACCTGCAAGACGCTCTCCTATACTTTGCCAATTTTCCCCTTTACTGGATCCTGCCAACGCGGTAGAGCCTACCAAGGCCACTAGGAGCAACCCTACCAGTAGCCATACCATCTTTTTTGACATCTCCACCATCTCCTTTGGGTTTACTCTCTCCTTTCTGAGAAGAGCCAACAATCAGTGTAGCACCCTTCGTCGCCGCTGTCTGTCACCTAGGCGACACTTTACCACCGGTTGGACAACAAATAGCGACAAAATACAGATTGAACCACCGTTTTGGCAAAATAGGACATTCGTCATCATATCCTTTTGTGCTCACTGACTTAGTCTGAGTGACCGCAGGAACATTATTCCAAGCACGAAGTAGAGGACGGCCATTCCCAGAATTCCTAACGGCAAAAGGACAAAGGAAGAAAAGCAGGCCCCAATGGATACCATGAGCCAGCTCACAAGTCTAGTCGAAGCAAATGAGGGTTGGAAAATCCGCATTATCGCAAGGCCGGAGCGAATCAAGAGAAGACCGAACACCACCGCGGCAGCAAGTTCGAGCATCTGCCATAGATCCCAGGAAACACGTTCCGTCAGGATAAACGTCAGGATTTCCGCAACAGCAACGAGGAAGATCCCAAGAGCGACTCCGCTGGAATGGATGTTATGGCGTGGGTCACCTGTGAGTGACTGTAAGCCAAGGAATGGAGCAACAAGGGCAGCGCTCCCGATCAGTGGCAGTACAACGGCTAATATTCCAGCTTTGGTGAACATCATGGCACCACTCCCGCTGATAAACAGTGGAAGAAACTTAGTAACCCACAGCGAGAGCGGGCCAAAGAAAGGAGATACAGCGGGCCATGGCGAGAAGAGCACAAGGATCCCTGCCGAGAACGAAACACCCGACCAAAACCATCTAGAAGATTTCAACAGCCTTTACCTCCACTGACCCCACACCGCCAGCGATTCCTTCCTTTCTTCTTAGCTCGCCTTCCTAGAATCGTCAAGGAGAGTGCAAGAAACAGTCTAGCACCCGTTGCCGAGCTTGTCTGTCGGCTAAGCGACAAAACTCCATCGGCCAGAAAACAGATACCGAGAAACTCAGATGGGACCACCTTTTCTGCGAAATGAGACATTCGTCACCCTGATTTTCGCAAGCGCTCATCGTCAAGAATACTGATCCGGCAACGCTCCTCTAGAATCAGGCCCTGATCAGCCAGCTTCCGCAATCCCTGGTTCACCACCTGCCTGCTTGCCCCCACCATATCCGCTAGATCCTGTTGAGAAAGGGGAAGGTCAATCCGTAAGGCCTTTCCTTCACGTATTCCGTGTCTTTGCCCTAATGAGAGAAGGATGTGGGTTAATCTCTCCTCGACGGTCTCATAGGCAAGGTCGCCCATGCGTTGGAGCAGAAGCTGCCCGTCTCGCGCAAAGCGGTGCCCCATTTCCGCTCCCAGCTTGAGATAATGCTTGATGAGTTCTAGAGCTTCAGCTTTGTCGATGAAGCTGACTGTGGAAGTACCGGCAGATACGGCGGAAAACGCGTACTTGTATAGGGAGAGCCCATTCAGTAGCGCTCCTGGAGAGCAGAATCTGATCAGCAATCTCCTCCCGTCCTGGGTAACAAGACGCAGTCTTACGAGCCCTTGACAGAGGATGTACAGGCCATCCACAGACGCGCCCTGCATGAAAATGGTTTCATCATCCAGATAGCGGAGTCCGTACATCGCCTGTTCCGCTGCACAAAGGTCATCTCCGTTGAGCGCGGAAAGCACACAAACGCTCCGAGCCAGACAATTTACGCACTTACCTTCAGGCTTTTCTTCTTTGATCATCGGATTCGACACCAGTATACCAATGCGCTACGTTTTCGCAAGAAACGGTCTTTGGCTCGCCTTATGCGGTTCCTTATCTGGAGTGAACCCCTGTGACTGGACAGATAGGAGAGGGAAAGACTAAATTGTCTGGAGGGTCGCAAGGAGGATATTTCATGGCAGGCAACAGGAAGTTTAGCGGGGTGCCTATTTGCAAGTAACACCTCTTATCTTCTAGTAGAAAAGCCTTTTGTCACTTTTCGCTTTCTTGCTGCCCCCTATCCGTCTTTCCTTCATGGCGAAGAAAGCTTCCATCCTTCCTCTCTCAGCGGAAGGAGCCACGCCGTGAGCCCTACCATCGCCAGGTTCAATGCTCCCACGGCGATAAGTACAATCCCGACGCCGGCCCGATTGACAAAGATGGTGGCCAGGCTTAGGGCGAGCGGTTGGAACACACCGCCCATGAAGCTCGTAATCCCCATGATCCGGCCGCGGTGAGCGAAAGCGCCGGTAAAAACCGGCATGGAGGAGGTGGTGAAAGTCCACCACGTAGTAAGGCGTAGCGAGCCGCTACGGACCCGAGTCATGCGTCGGCTACTCGTAAGGGGGCGGCGAAGCGTTGGCGCG
>CAJVYM010000031.1 GCA_913009415.1 uncultured bacterium | reverse complement strand
GAGGCATTCAACGCCACCATTGCCAGGATTGTGCGCCGGGCATGTGGCTACCGTGACTTAGAATACCTCTACCTTAAGATCAGACAAGAGGCGATAACATTGTGATCAGCCATCCTGCGAAAGAGCCGCTAAAAGGTCCTCCTTCTGACGTGCGTCAACAACAATCTTTCCTGCATGCCTGTTGCAGAAAGATCTCGTTTTCTGTCATTTTTCCTGTCTTTCGCTGTTCTCTGCGCCTCTGCGAGAGGCACAAGCGTTTTCTCTCGCCCGCTCGCTACGCTCACTCAAGCCGCTGAGATCGCCAAGGAGTACAGCTCAACATCACTCTATGCTTCTGGTTTGTTCCGCACTTTGCTTCTCAGGCCCTATCTTCCGCTGTTCTCTGCAGCTCGGCAAGAGACTCACCTCTTGAGTCTTTCTTTGGGTTACCTTGCCTTAAGCGCGAGGAACCGCAATTGTTTTGAAAAGCTCCGTCCCGGAAGGGCGGTTTTTTTGCTCCACCGTGACGTTCACAGAATTCATCATCGTCACACCTCCTTGAAACCCATCATATAGAGATAGGTTGCCGCGGACAAGGACATCGGAAGACTGATGATCACCGTGATCTATCACGTTGAGATCGCACCATCAACTTGATGATTCCCTGTAGTCTTGCTACAGGGCCACGATAGTGGCATGCTGTCCCCATGGGATAGCATGAAGTTGTGAAGGGGTATCATTGTGCATATCAACTGCATTATCACATAGTATTTCCAGTACAGTACAGGAAGGTGAGCCCTGTAGTCGAACTACCGCGAAAATCCCAGCTTGCCCGCAAAGATCGTGATGAATATGTTGTACAGGCTGTGCAGGACCATCGCCGCAATGAAGAACCGTTTGTCGAACGCCAAGAACTTGATCTCCCCGCGCGCGGCCGCCACCAGCTTCCGGTTGATCCCGAATCCGGCGATGAAACTGAAGAGAGCGTGCCCAGCGACACAGACGGTATAGCGCCACAACGCCAATTGCGCACTGTGTTCGGGGTAGTAGACGTTCAGGTATATGAAGTCTTCAACGAGTGCGAAGGCGATGCCGGACAGGGCAGCAAGAAACGCGGTGTACAGTTGTCTGCGCAGCACCGCTGGCCACTTAACCAAGAGGAGGTAAACCCCCGATGGCTTCAGCGACTCCTCGATTATCGGAGCGCCGACGAACGCCACCAGCAACGAACCGCGCAGCAATTCAGTGTAGAACGCCCCGATGATGCCGAACAATCCGCCCAGCAGGGCGATCAACGGCGCCAGAACCCACCATCGACCCGGGACCCGCTGCGGGGATTGTTCAGGAGGCGGCGGAAGTGCGAGTTCCACCCTCTCTTCTCCGTTTCCCTCCACTTCCTGCCTTGCGTTCATCTAGGCTCTCCAACACCGTTCACTCATCGCCGCTGAACGGGGGATACTCGTCCTGCAGCAGGTAGAGCCAATATGCTGACACCCGCATCTGCCAGCGCATGTATCCCACCACGAAGTCGAACATACCACGGGGATAGCGTCCGGTGAACAAAATGGCCCAAAACGCGAAAAAGACAACCACCCCTACGACAATGCTGTACAGCGAAAGCATCACCCCGTGGGGAATCCCCACGTAAAGCCAGCCCAACAGCGCCTTGAGCATGACCTTTCCCCGGGACAGCTGCTCCGGGTACTCTACCGTGACATTTACAGAATTCGTCATGGTCGTCACCACCTCCTTGAAACCCATCATATGAAAAGAGGTTACGGCGGACAAGGACATTGGAAGACTGATTATGCCCGTGATCTAGCACGTCGGGCTCACACCATCAATCTACAGGTCCTCGGTTCGCAGGCGTTCCCGGATGGCGCGCCGCACGGCGGGTACATCCGCGGGAAGCTCAACTGGTGGATTGGCATGTCGTGAGGTGACGTCGGTGAGTGCCCCCTCATGATACTTTACCTTGAAATCGGTGAATTTGAGTCCGTGCGCGGTGGAGATGACGACGACGCGATCGTGCGACTTGATCGTTCCTCGCGAGGCGAGCTTCCCCAGCACCGCCAGCGCGACACCGGTCTGAGGACAGGCGTACAGCCCGGCGCGATCGGCACGGGCGGCGGCATTGGCCAGTTCATCCTCGCTTGCCTGTTCCACGATCCCACCGAACTCGCGCAGTGCCTTCACCGCGCGCTCGTAGCTCACCGGCGCCCCGATCTGGATCGCCGAGGCGAGTGTTCTTTTTGCTTGCACCGCTTGATAATCCTTAAAAGCGGTCAAGAAGCTGCGATAGAGAGGATTGGCGTTCTCCGCCTGCGCGGCAACGATTCGCGGCAAGCGATCGATCAGCCCAAGTTGGCGCATCATCATTAAGCCTCGGCCCAGGGCGCTGATGTTTCCCAAGTTCCCGGCGGGGATGACGATCCAATCGGGCACCTCCCAGCCGAGCTGCTGCACGATCTCGATTCCCACCGTCTTCTGCCCCTCGATGCGCAACGCGTTCATCGAATTTGCCAGGTAGATGCTCTTATCGGTGGTGATCTGTTGGACGATCTCCATACACCCGTCAAAGTCTGTCTCCAGCCCGAGGACGATCGCTCCGTGCGCGATCGGCTGGGCGAGCTGCGCGGTGGAGATCTTCCCCCGTGGGAGGAAGATGATCGCCGGGATCCCCGCTGCGGCGGCGTAGGCGGCGAGGGCCGCTGAGGTGTCTCCGGTCGATGCGCAGGCGACGGCGCGGATCTGCGTTCCCTGGGAGATGAGCTGCTTCACATGTGAGACGAGAACAGTCATCCCCAGGTCCTTGAACGACCCGGTGTGGCTGATCCCGCACTCCTTGACCCACACAGCAGGAAGTCCTGCTAGGTTCTTCACTCGCAGGAGCGGGGTGTATCCCTCCCCGAGAGATATGATGTTCTCCTCATTGATCTGCGGCGCTACCCACTCCTTTTTCGCCCATACACCGCTCTGGTATGGCCACTCGCTCATGCGCGACCTGCGCGAGAAGAGCTCCTTCCACTCGGCGCCCGATCTATCTTTGAGTGCGTTGAAATCATGTTCCACGTCCAGTAGCCCGCCGCAGGATTCGCAGCGATAGGCAACCTCATCGATCGGGTACTTGCGGCCGCAGCGGATGCACTCAAGCCAGGTTTGTGGCATTTCTAACCTCCGATTACGTGTGTTTCTGTCTCATGAAGCCCGCGGTAACCATCGAGATCATCGGGGGGTAGCGACGCCTCATCCGGTTTGTCCGACAGGCCAAAGAGGAGTGCTCCGTTATCGCGATAGCACAGCGCGACCCGCATCACTTCATGGGTAATGACAATCTCCTCTTGTAGAAGCTGTTCGAGGGGTGCCTCATCCGGGAGAGACCCCATCTTCTCCACGGTGATCCGGTATTCATTGCGACGGAAATCGACAAACGGAGTGGGATTTCCCTGCAGGAAGGCATCCTGCACGCTATCGTGTGCCCGTTGTAGTGGTGAGGGAAGCTGTGCCCTGCGATCATCCACTAGCGCGAGAAACTGAGCAAATTGCGTTAGCTTTCCGCTGTCAAGCGAGTGAAAGAGCTCATCCTTCGCGATCACGCCGCTTCCCAGGATGAGGCAGATGTAGGCCAGGTAGTCCTGATTGTCGGTGGTGAACGGATGATAGCGCGGCTGATTGAGCCTCTCGTAGTCTGCCTGGAATTCCGTCTCATCAAAGCGATCACCCAGGAGATCACTGAGCGTGCACTGCATCGCCTGCAGCCGTGCTTTGTCGATAACGTGATCGTTTCGTCCGCGCGCCCCGAGGGCCGTCTTGTCGAGGTCGATCACCATCGCCGTGCGCTCATCGATCCGTATTCCCTTCTCGCGACAGAACGCTTCAAATCCATCGAGCGCTGACCAGCGGTTGCTAAGGAGGATTGTCCCCCTGTTGCTTCTTTCCACGTGTGTCTCTTCCGGTGCTGTCGTCTCCGAACCGATAAACGCGGCACCGCTCCATTCGCCGGACGTAAGCAGGTTCAGAAATGCCGTACCGTCGTTCACGCGCGTATCGCCGATGTACACCAAGCGCTCTACGCCGGCCTTCTCGCCCCGCAGCTCCTGGGCGCGATCGATAATATGGCTCACCACGCGGGCGTACTCCGGCGAGCTCTTGCGCGGCGTTAGTTTTGCGGGAATCCCCAGCGACCCGCGCAGCTCGGGAAGTCCCGGCAGGCGCATATCGATCGGGATCAGGTTGCGGTAGACGATGAAACTGCCGAGGAAGTCCTGCACGCACGCTCGTCCGTAGACCTTCATGGCAAGCCTTCACCAAACGCGCTGACGTTTCCCACTACACGAGAAGGTGGTTTGCGCAAGAGATCAAGAACGTCGGGGACCGGCCCCGACGCTACATTTCTTTCGTAGCGTCGCACCTTGTGTGCGACGTTGCTGTCGATAAAACAATCTTCGACACAAGGTTTTTTCATCAAGACCAACTCCGATTACGTCCTTGGAATCCTCTCTTCACTTTACAAATCCCCTTTTCACGAGCAGTTCCCCGTTTAACAGCGACCCGCCGGCCGCGCCGCGGATCGTATTGTGCACGACAACGACCAGCCGTAGGTCGAGGATCGGGCATTCTCGCACCCGTCCGACGCTCACCGCCATCCCTCGCTCGGCATCGCGATCCCGCCGCGGCTGGGGTCGATCGTTCTCATCGCGCACAACGATCGGTTGCACCGGGGCGCTTGGAAGAGCATGCACGTCTGTTGGACCGCGGAAGGCACGCAGCACCTCCAGCGCCTCCTCCGGCGTCGGTCTGTGCTCGAACCCGAGCGAAAGGGCGATCGTATGCCCATCGGTCACCGGGACGCGGTTTGCGTGCGCGCTGACGCTGATCTTGGCCTCGTGCTGCTCTTTTTCGTCGACATCTCCCAACAGGAGACGCGTTTCACACGCGATCTTCTCCTCTTCCCCACCGATGTAGGGGATGACGTTACCCAGGATGTCGAGCGACGGCACGCCGGGGTAGCCCGCACCCGATGCCCCCTGCATCGTGAAGGCGAACACCTTACTTAGCCCGAACGCGTCGTGCAGGGGCTTCAGCGCCAGCACGATCCCGGTGGTGGAGCAGTTGGGGTTGGTGACGATGAATCCCGGCCAGCCTCGCCCCGCGCGTTGCCCGGCGATGAGCGACAAGTGATCGGCGTTCACCTCGGGAATGACGAGCGGCACGTCCGGTTCGTAGCGAAATGCGGACGCGTTCGAACAGACGGCGTAGCCGGCTCGAGCAAACTGCGGCTCCACATCCCGCGCTACGTCCGCGGGAAGGGCGGAGAAGATGAGATGCGCTTCGATGTTCGGCTTCAGAGGCGAGACGACCATCTTACTTACTGATGGTGGCGGATCACCGGGGATGACCCAGCGACAGGCGTCCGCGTAGCTCTTTCCGGCGCTGCGCTGCGATGCGGCGAGCGCAGTGATCTCGAATACCGGATGACCAGCAAGAAGCTGCACAAAGCGCTGTCCGACCGCTCCGGTGGCGCCGAGAACGGCGACTGGAATCCTACTTGCCATGATTGATTACCTCCTTGTGGATTTGTTGGACCGCGCGCGTTGCATCACTTGCATCGACGACGAGCGATATACTGCATTCGGACGACCCTTGAGCGATGGCGATGACGTTGATGCCGACACTTCCCAGTGCGCCGAAGATGCGCGCGGAGATCCCGGGGGTGCCGCGCATTCCGGTTCCGATGGCGCTGATGATGACGATACCATCGTCTGACCAGATGCGGTCGATGTCGCGCCGGCTAAGCTCCCGAGTCATTTCCTCCTGCAACGCACGCACCACTGCCTCGGTGCCCGCTGTGGGGATGATGAAGCAGATCGACTGCTCGGATGATGCCTGCGAGATCATCAACACACTCGTTTTCTCGCGAGCGACAGCGCTGAACGTTCGTCCAGCGATCCCGGGGACGCCGACCATCCCCCTCCCTGCGACCGTGACCATGCTTAAATCCGTGATCATCGTGACCGCCTTCACCGTGCCGTGGGTGTTCGTCACATCGCGCACGATGCGCGTTCCTGGCTGATCGGGATGGAAAGTATTCTTGACCCACACTGGGATCTCTCGCTCGATCACCGGGCGGATGGTGCGCGGGTGGAGGACCTTCGCCCCGAAGTAAGCGAGCTCACCGACCTCGGTGTAAGAGATGACTGGGATAACGCGCGCGTTGGGAACGATGCGCGGATCGGCGGTCATCACGCCGTCCACATCGGTGAAGATCCAGACTGCATCAACATTGAGCGCATCGCCGATGATCGCCGCGGTGTAGTCGCTTCCCCCGCGACCGAGAGTCGTCGTCACACCATCGTCCGTCGCGGCGATGAACCCGGTGACCACCGGAATAACATCGGCATCGAGCAGGGGAGCAAGGTGTGAGGCGATCCGTTCCCTGGTCGGCTGCGCGATCGGCGCGGCGTTCCCGAACGTGGCATCGGTGACGATCAACTCGGTCGCGTCGATTGCTTCACTGCGCATCCCATTCTGTTGCAGCAGGGCGACGAGGATGCGCGCGCTCAACCGCTCCCCGCGCGATAGGGCCGCATCCATGGTGCGCGGGGTGACCTCGCCGAGGACGTACACGCTGGCGCACAGTCTTTCGTACTCGCTTATAAGAGAATCGAGAGTGGAGATGAGCGAGTCGCATGCAAGATCATTGCCCAACAGTTCAGTTATCAGATCGAGGTGCCGCTTGCGCAGTGACTGGCACACCTTGTGATAAGTCTCTTCATCACCGGCGGCGGCACCTATGATCCCGCGGGTAAGGTCGTCCGTCACACCGCTCATCGCCGAGACGACGGCGATCACGCGATCACCGCTTTTAGCATGCCCTGAGACAATATCCTTCACCTGGGCGAAGGCCGACGCGTCACCGACCGAGGTCCCACCATACTTCATCACCAGCGCGCTCATCGGCCCCTCCTCATGTGCACGTCAAGGTCGAGGATGTCCCCCAACACACCGGCCGCGGTGACGAGTGGCCCAGCGCCCGGGCCGGATACCGCGATCGGCATTGTATCGTAGAAGTGCGTGTGGAAGATGACGATGTTCTCCGCTCCGCTCAAGGCTCCCAGGGAGCTGTCCCTCTCCTCCTGCGAGAGCCCGACCACAGCTTTTGTCTTCTCGATCTTGGCTACGTAGCGCAGCGTTCTCCCCGCGACGCGTGCCTCATCTGTCCGGCGTGCATATTCCTCATCGAGCGTGTGGATCTTGCTCAAAAATTCATCGACCGTGATATTGGAAAGGGAGTCGGGGAACATCGGCTCCACATCGATGTCATCTGTCTCCAGTGGCCAGCCAACGCTTCTAGCGAGGATGAGCGCTTTTCGTAAAACGTCCGTTCCCATAAGGTCCTCGCGCGGATCTGGCTCCGTATAGCCAAGATTGCGCGCGCTCAGCAGAGCCTGCGAATAGGTTGCACCGCGCTCTAGTTCGCTGCACATGTAGCCGAGAGTGCCACTCAATACTCCCTTGATGGAGATGAACGAATCGCCGCAGGAGAGGAGATTGCGTAGCGTGGAGATCACGGGAAGGCCCGCCCCCACCGTCGCCTCGTAGCGCACGAACGGATGAGAGAAGAAGACCTTCGCCATCGACCACGCAGTAGCAAGAGGACGCTTGTTCGCTAGCACGACACCGCATCCATGCGAAAGCGCGGATGCAAGCAACGAAGCAGTATTGTTGGATGCGGTTACATCGACAATGATCGTCCCCGAAGAAAGAGCAGCCGTGATCTCGGAGAGCGACAAGTATCCTCTCATTTGCTCCAGGGTCTCACCCGCATCCTTAATCTTTAGAGCCTCATTAAGCCTTGCCTCTGAGAGGCCGCTACCTTCAAGGACGGCAGCGTGGCTGTCTGCCACGCCGATTACGTCTATCAAAGCGCCATCTCTTGTGTTGTTGTTCTTGTCGATAATGAGGCGCAGGAGCGATCTTCCCACCTGTCCAATCCCGAGTAAGACAACGGATGCTTTCCTGTTTGTGGTCTCGTTGTTATCTATCATCAATACCTCCTTTCGGCCAAAAAGAAAAGACCACAGGTAAGTACCTGTAGTCCTCTTCTCTGCTTCATTCCAACCGTCAGTGGCTAGAGCGAAACAGAGATGCACGTCGTCGTAGTGTAACCAAACGAAAGGCCGAGAGAGAATTCACACAGCATTGTATTCCCGCGTCCTTTCATCATAGTGATTACCAGCATACAGGCATCGCGCGCGTTCGTCAAGGGCAAGGTGGGTTGGCAGCAATAATGAAATGGCTGAAAGGAACCTCCCTTGTGGTTATTATGTATTGGATTCAACCCTCAAGTGCAACTGTCAATGGGGTATATGTGGAGAAGAATGCTTCATACGGTGCTCGAAAGCCAAGTGTCTTCCTCGGCCGATGATTGAGCCGTTCCATCGCTTTCTCGACCTCCTCTCAGCATCCCTTGCTGCCACCTCCGCTCCTTTAAGTTCAGAACGTAAAATACCCGTTGATCGAGGATGTGTCAATTCTATTCCGGCGATGACACTAGATAAGGAGGAGGTGCTACTCCGCGTCTACAAAGAGCATCCCGAGAGGTTTGTTCGGAAAGGGCCGGTGCCCCAGCCACTGCCAGAAGCGGTATGGATCAACTCACCAATAAGTCGTCGCTTGACAAGAGGGTGATCAAGTGATTGAGTGTTCTACAATTCGTGATGGCGAAGAGCAGCTTAGCGCTAAGCTGAACCACTACCTGAAGCCGAAGGTGCTGATTGTGGATGAGGTGGGGTATCTTCCGTTAGAGGCGTGGGGAGCACGGCAGTTCTTCCGGTTGGTAAGCCAGTGCTACGGAAGGGATCGATCATTCTGACGAACAACAAGTCCTATGGTGACTGGGGAGACATCTTTCCCGATCCGGTGATGGCGGCGGCGATTCTCGATCGACTGTTGCATCATTCGACGACGGTGAACATTAAAGGAGGGAACTACCGGTTAAAAGAGAAAAGAAAGGCAGGGCTAGTGGCAGTAGATATATTGGATGGAGAAATAAAGCCTTCCAGGAGAGAGGATTGAAAGCGACATTACCTCATGAAAAAAAGGTGAGGAGTTTCATTCCAGCGAAATTGGGGAATTTGACACCGCCATTGACACTCCCCCCTCAATCTGTCTTCAAGCGAACAGACACCTTGGCCTCACCTCCTGTTTCGAGTACTTTCTTAGTGAGGCAATGCGTGGCCTTGACAATGATCCGTGAGTGTGCTATGCTGCGCGCGGTAGTGGCAGTCGTTTCATCTATAGTACGGCTTGATGGTCGGCTTCAAACGTTCTGCCTTAAATTGAATTTGCAGTACGGGGGTGAGTATAAATGGCAGATCGAGAAACCGGCACCGTTAAGTGGTTTAATGACAGTAAGGGTTATGGCTTCATCGAGCGTGAGCAGGGTGAAGACATTTTCGTGCATTTCCGAGCGATTCGCGGCGAGGGTTACCGCACGCTGGAAGATGGGCAGAAAGTAGAGTTTACAGTTGTTAGCAGCGATAAGGGTCCACAGGCGCAAGACGTCATGGTCGTTTAGTACCAGCAAATAACTTCACTTAACATAATGCGGCGCACCTTAAGTGTGCCGCATTTTTCTTTTGGTTCCTTCTTGTCTTGAGTGGGTAGTCACTTTATGGCTCTTTGTCATTCCGAGTGGGTAACTAAAAAGGGTCAAACGCCAAGACTCGCACAGAGGTGCAGAACTGCTTCACCACGAAGGACACGAAGAGCACGAAGGAGGAGGAGGAGGAGGACAAAGTACTTGATCTCGCTTGGTAGCTTTCTGAGATTACACAGCAATCACCGCCTTCGATAGCTCATGGATCTCCATTCTTCGTGGTGAATTCTTGGCATCAGTCTCGCGTGAACCGGAACTAGAGGTCACTACCCACTCCTGTCTGCCTCGCCGGCACAGGCAGGCGAAACGACGAGGAACCCACTTTATGGTTTGGGTTGGCGCGGGACGGATATCGGTTGCGAAGCAGGGTCAGAGGTCAAAAAGATGGTTCGTCACACGAATTGGTGGCGACGAACCATCCAAGCGAAGTCTCGCATCGGTGGCAGACGGGAATGGTTGCCCACCAGAACCACTTGTCGAGATAGCGTTTGGCCCATCCGGGACGGATGTATCCCCAAAACTCGCGGAACGTATCTTTAGAGCAGATAAGCACGGTTGATCTTCAGGTCCGGCTGCTCAAGCTCCGATAGCCGTACCTGCTGCTTGTGCGTGAGGTTTCACGGGTTCTTCAGCCAGATCTAACATGTCTTGACCATCAATGCACGCGTGAATTGCCGCTTGCCTGCTACCCAGGGAAGGAGTTTAACATGGACACCCCCGCAGTGCCCACACTACCCGACGTGGGGTATACAGCAGATGTACATCGGATTCCTCACGCTAGAGGCGAGGTAGGGGGTGGAAAGAGGTCCTCCTTCTTGAGAGATTAAACACAAGAGGGATCAAAAGGAGGAACCAAAGAGGGATCAAAAGGAGGAACCAATGCGGGAAGATGATATCACGTGGCTGGTGGCCATACAAGGGTTTTCCTTAACGCGGACAAAATTCGGCGGAGAGGCGATACAGGTAGAGACATCGGGAGTCACTGCCCTAAACAATTACGTGCCCCCTCTCTACTCGGCGGTGAATCAGTTTCGGCCTCTGTGGGGATCAGAGAGAAGGCCGTTTCTCTTTTCAGTTAGTCGCACACCAAATGGGTTGACAGGTGAGTGTCTCGGGAATACTATATCGTCTCCGATATATCGAATGCGAAGAGGGGAGCATAATGAGACGAGGATTTCTCAGGTTCTACGTGTTAAAGCTTATTTCAAAGAGTGAGTCTGCAGTCTCTGGATACACTCTGATGAAGAGAATTGAGGAAGAGACAGGATTCTGGCGTCCATCACCGGGCTCAATCTACCCCCTTCTCGGTGCTTTGGAGGAGGGAGGGTTCATCGAACACCGCAAGGAGAACGACAAGAAGCTGTACTCCCTCACGATAGCGGGCGAAGAGGCACTAGATCGCGTGCAACAGGCAAAGGAGGAGGCGATGCGCGGCGTGCGTCAATCGATCCATGTCTTCGGCGAGCTGTTCGGAGAGGAGATGTCGGATGATCTGGCACGCCTCACAGAGGCCGGTCGAAGTGTTCAATCGATCACGCCGCAGCTTGCCCACTCGCTTGAACGGCTACGTTTGGTGTTGCACACAATCCTTATGCAACGACCATCCGCCGCCGAAGCAGAGGGAATACGGAAGACTATCGATCATGCAATCGAGGAGTTGAAGGAATATGTCAAAGGCGATTGAAGTAGAGGATTTGGTTAAAGTCTATCGAAACGGCACCCGCGCTGTGGACGGAATCTCATTTTCTGTGGACGAGAAGGAGATCTTCGGCTTCCTTGGGCCAAACGGGGCGGGCAAGTCGACCACCATCAAGACGCTGGTCGGGCTCATACGAGCGACAAGCGGCACCCTGCGCCTCCGCGGGGTGGATATCCACAGGCACCCCGGGGAGATCAAGCGCCAGACGGGTTATGCATCCCAAGAGACAGCCGTCGACGACCGCCTAACCGGATGGGAGAACATCACCCTGCAGGGACACTACTACCACCTCCCCAGCAAAGAGATCGCGCAGCGCAGCGAGGAGGTTCTGAAGATCTTCGACATCTACGAGCGCCGTAAGGATCTCGCCGACAGCTATTCCGGGGGGATGCTCAAGCGGATCGATATCGCGCTGGCGCTGATTCATCGGCCGGCCGTGCTCTTTCTCGACGAGCCGACCCTGGGGCTTGACGTACAAACGCGGACGATGATCTGGAGTTACATCGATAAGTTACGAAAGGAGTATGGGATGACGATCTTCATCACCACCCACTACATGGAGGAGGCCGATGCCCTCTGCGATCGGGTGGCGATCATCGATCACGGGAGGATACAGGCACTTGACCGGCCCGGGGTTCTCAAGCAGCAGATCGGGGGAGACATCATCACCGTCCGCTTCTCCGCCTCGAACGACGGAGCGATCCCTGCCCTGATCGAAGCGATACAAGGGCTCACAAACATCAAAGAAGTGGGCCCTGCACAGGACGGTATCTACCGAATTATCGCCGTGCGTAACGGAGATCAGCTGATCCCAAAGATCGTCGAGTTGGGGGAACAGCATGCGGTCGCTACTGAATCCATCCGTCTCAGACGCCCCTCACTCGACGACGTCTACCTCAAGTTCACCGGCAGGGAGATGCGCGATGAGGAAGGGAGCCGGGAGAAGATTGGAAAGAACCGCAGGACGCAAAGGAGGCTCAACCGATGACTATTTTTTCAGATATATGGTATGTTGCTAAGCGAGAGTTGATTAAGTTCACCCGCGCGCGGGTGAGGTTCGCCGTCAACCTGATCCAGCCGCTCATCTGGCTGGGGTTGATGGGAAACATGATGAAGGGCATGACCAATGCCCCAGGCATCGGTAAGATGCTGGGGACGGGCAATTACCTTGCGTTCATGACCCCGGGGATCATCGTGATGACTGTCCTCTTCGCCGGAGCGTTTGGCGGGATATCCATCGTGTGGGACCGTCGTATCGGGTACCTTGAGAAACTCATGGCCGCACCGATCGCCCGCGGGTCCATCGCGTTCGGTAAGATGCTCTCCACCATGCTTCAGGTAGGAACCCAGGTGGTAGTTGTGATGATCATCGCGACGATCCTCGGCGTCCACATCGTCACCGGGCTCCCCGGGTGCGTGGTCATCCTCCTCATCGCCATGGTCTTCAGCCTGATCCTGAGCGGCTTCTCCCTCTCTGTCTCCGCTACGATGAAGACGATGGAGACCCTGATGGCACTCGTGAACCTCGTCACCCTGCCACTCATGTTCGCGAGCAGCGCCCTCTTTCCACTCAAGGTCATGCCAGGGTGGCTGGCGGCGGTCGCCAAATTCAACCCGGTCACCTATGCGGTGCGCCCCATGCGCGAACTGACCCTCTACGGTTGGAACTGGGCAAAAATGGCCCCAAGCCTGGGGATCGTCGTCGGGCTGGCCATAGTCTTCCTCCTGATCGCCCAGTTCACCTTCCAGCGCGCAACGACGGAGTGATCGTGTTGTCCGAATCTTGGTCAAGCTAGGCATAATCTTGTATGTAAAGCATTTCTTCATCGCACAGGCGGGGAAGGCAGGCCTCCTCCTTCCCCGCCCCTCCTTCGTATATCTTTCTCGGTAGAGTATACTTGGTAATAATGGTTATATAATCTTGACATGAATGACATGGTCTTATACATTTCTTCCTGCACACCATAAGAGATCGAGGCGTTGCGCTTGGTGCTGAGTTGCAAACAGGATCTCAGTGCATTGGTCAATCTGAATGATGCTTTTCAACTGGAATAGGGATTGTCCTTAGAAACGGTGCCTCGATACACCTCCTTTTCTCACGTGCTTGTACCTCTGGTGTCGAGTCTCCTCTGACGCTGACAATAGCTCTCTTCTCTCATCTCAATGAACTGGAAAAGATGAGTAAGCCTGCCCAGAGCATCTCAGGCGAGGAGCGGAAGCCTTCCATTAAACCTTGATGTTTGCTTAACATGGAGGATATTTAACTAATCTTAGGTGGTGACACCACCCGCATTGGGTAGGAGATCCCCATCCGGCCAATGACACCGGCGAAAAGGGGTCAACGTATGCCCGGCGTAGCACCTGTGCATCACAATGCGCTTTCAATGTGACGGACATTACGGACACAGCTGCAAAATGGTAGTAAACTAATGTGCTTTGTTCAGTACCGTTTTTTCCAGCAACCTACTCGAACTGGTGACGAGCCAGAGCGGAATTAGGTCTTATCTCCCCGGAATTACTGATAGGTTATCAGATCTCAGTCATATGTTTTCCGAAGCGAAAATGTTCTCCAAAGACGTGATAAGCGGCGGCAAGTCCTCGGTAACGGTTTGCCAGACAATGTCAAGATTTACATCGTAGTAGGCATGAATCAGATGGTGCCGCATACCAGTGATATTGCGCCAGGGAATCTGAGGATGGCGGCTGCGTACCTCATCGGAGATGCGTCCGGCAGCTTCACCGATGATTTCAATGCACTTTACGAGCGAGAGGGTCAACATACGATCGGTGTCGAGTGCGTCCCTTTCCTTTCCGTCGCGAAACCAACGGCGTCTCGCATTGCATCGAGCATATGACGCAACCGTACTTCATCAGCCTTATCCATAAAGCACCACTGTTGTGGCTACTACTTCATCGCGAAAATACCGACTCAAGTCTTCAGGTGTCCGCAGGTCCACTTTCCGCCCGCCGAACAATCCCTTAAGCTCTAATTCCATACCCGCTAAACGAATAAATCCGGGCACGTGCCCTGGTTCGAATTCCACTAATACATCTACGTCGCTTTCTGCCCGGAAATCCGCCCGCAGTACAGAGCCGAAGAGCGCTAGTCTGCGTATATGGTGTCGTCGGCAAAAATCCGGTAGCGCGTCCTTCGGGACAGCGATCTTTACGTGGTTCATGCTTACCTCCGCTAGATCCGTCTTCCTCACTATTATAGCAACAGATTTCTCGGAGCCGCAATGGCAGTTCTACATTGGATCAACCTTCTCCGCGAATCGCGAAGTTTTGTCCACGAAAGGCATGAGGGTTTCATCTCTTGCTGGTTCCTCAGGAGTTGCACAAACAAGGCAGATTCAGCGACCTTGATCTTTGTCTTATCCCGTAATCCAGCTTGATGCACATTCCCGTTTCGCTCTCTCGCTCCATCTCCGTGTCTCCGCGTTCCCCACCCTACGCAGCCTGCCTGCGGAAGCGGTTCTATGAGGCAATATTGCCAGTTGCTCGCTATAATCAAGCCGTGAAGCGTATTGTCCCTCTGCGAGAGTGGTCGGTGTTGGCGCTTGACTCTCGCGGGTTCATTGTTTAGCCTAATCAGTAGAGTGTAGGAGGAGGGTCAGAATGCGAGTGAGTGACTTGAAAACCGCTGAATTGGAACGGTATTTGAAGGACGAAAAGCACATCCTGGCTGTCTACCTGTTTGGTTCACATAGTGAGGGTGTTGCCCATATCCGGAGCGATGTAGATCTCGCAATTCTCTTGAGTCCTAGCGTTGATAGTGCCAGGTACACCGAGTACAGACTGCGATACCTCGCAGAGCTTAAGGAATTTGTGACAGGAACACTGGATCTAGTTGTGCTAAACCAGGTCCCTCCACTACTTCAGTTTCAGATACTGCAGAAAGGAAAACTGATCTTCGACAGGGACTCTGATGCGCGGGCAGAGATTGAGATGAACATGCTCGGGCAGTGCTATTTGGCTGCGAGATTCTATAAGTTCCAATTTAGTTATCTGATCCAGCGGATTAAAGAGGAGGGACTTGGTCGTGGATCTCAAAGTAATAGAGGCCCGATTGAAGAAATTGGTTCCTTGTCGTTTCGAGTGGGTAGTGACCTCTAGTTCCGGTTCACGCGGAACTGATGCCAAGAATTCACCACGAAGAGCACGAAGGACACGAAGAATGGAGATCCATGAGCTGTCGAATACGGTAATTGCTGTGTAATCTCAGCAAGCTTTCAAGCGAGATCAAGTACTTTGTCCTCCTCCTCCTCCTCCTCCTCCTCCTTCGTGCTCTTCGTGTCCTTCGTGGTGAAGCAGTTCAACCTCTGTCCGGGGCCAAGCCTTTCTCTCGCCCGTTCGTTTCACTCACTCAAGGCGCGGAGGCGCTGAGAGGTCATAAGTCTTCAGTCTAGAACCCATCCCTCATCCGTATCTTTTTCGCTGTTCCCTGCGCCTCTGCGGGAGAATGCTTCATGCTCTTCATGCTCTTCGTATCCTTCGTGTCCTTCGTGGTGAAGCAGTTCTACACCTCTGTGCGAGTCTTGGCGTTTGGCCCTTTCTCTTTAGTTACCCACTCGGAATGACAAAGAGCCAAGAAATTAGACGGGTATTGCAGTAGCTTGTTGCGTTTTGATGGCCTGTCACTTGCTGACTATTCACAAAGTGATGACATCCAAACTATTGTCGAACGTAAGTTACAACTCTGTATTCAGACATGCATAGATATAGCCAACTATTTAATCGCAAGGAAGCGTCTACGGATACCCGATGAGGAGGGTAACATATTCGTTGTTCTATTGGAAGAAGGGATCATTGGCAAAGAGCTTGCGGAAAGGATGAAAGGGATGGTCAATTTCCGGAACATTCTAGTCCATGAATACCTGGAAATCGACAACGAACTTGTTCATCGAAACTTGACGCGAAATTTACATGATTTCAACGAGTTTGCGCAGAATATTATACAGTATTTGAATTTATAGGTAATGAGGAATCTCGTGTCTGTGGCAGAGGGACTTCACATCCTTGCGAGAGGCACAAGCCCTTTCTCTCGCCCGTTCCTTGCACTCACTCAAGACGCTAAGATCGTCGAGGAGTTTTCAGTCATCAGTCTTCAACCAGAGTCTACAGGCTAGAACCCAACCTTAATCCGTAATCCTTCATCCCTGTCTTTCCGCTGTTCTCTGCGTCTCTGCGCCTCTGCGAGAGAATGCTCTTGCTCTTTCTTGCCACTCGTTATCCGCTACTGTTTTGCGTCTTTGCGAGATGCACTGGTTCCGTTATGTCTATATCCACCCACTCGACACGACAACAAGGAACCTGGCTATCCCGAAGCTCTTTGGGAAGCCTCTTTACGGCCTCCCCGATGGCTTCCAGATTCCGCACAATCGCGTCCAATGTCTTGTCGTCAGCGAAGAAATCTGCACAGCTCAGTCCGTGAGTGTAACGCAGTATTCTGGAGGTGCTCTCACGAATGTCGTCTAAGAAGAGCTTGGGATCACGGGACATAGATTGCTTCCTCCTCAACATACGTGCGCATGCGTGGTTTGATGGCTTTGCGAGTGACGAGATCGACTGGGCAACCTAAAAGCTCCTCCAAGAAAATCTTGAGATCCATGTAACGATCGAACGTTGCTGGACCGCGGAACTCAACAAGTATATCTGCATCGCTGTCCGATCCTGCTTCATCTCGCGCCAGTGAGCCAAAAAGCGCCAGAGACCGGACACCAAATGAACCAATCTGTCCCCAGTTATCTCGCATCCGTTTAATCGCTTCCTCGCGCCGCATTGTACATCCCCTCCACTGCTCTCATGATAGAGCGTTTTCCCGTCTTCGCCAATCCTTTTATGCCCGATCCTCCTTCTATTGATGTACCATTCACAGAGAACAGGTTGCGACAATAAGCGCTTCAGTTATGTTCAAAATCCTTCCAATCAATGCCCAGCTGACGCACCACGGTCCGGACTGTTCCTGGTACACCTCCTCGCTCACTTCTGCTTGTAATCCCAGGTTCACCACCTTCCCCTCAGCAGAAGGCAAGACCATTGCGTTGCGCGCTTGGGGCACCAGTGAGAGCTTCGCGGCATATCTTAGGAAGCTTCTGCCTTCCCCCGGTATTCTTCGATCCACACCACTTTTGTCATCCGATCCTTAATGGCATTGTAGAGTTTCTTATCCCCCGTCACTAGAAAAGAGGTATCATCTAGCAGTGAGAGGTAGGTGGCATCGTAGGCACTGCGACCATACTCAATAGCCAATCTGCATATTTCCTGGGGGCTCGGAGGTGTCGCAATGGGAATATTGAGATTCTCAATCTGGCTCAGGATTTCATAGGCCAATTCTTCAGAGATCCTCCCCATACGTACTGCGACGAGAACGCCGTTAGCAATCTCAGGCTGAAACAATGGCGGTACCAGCAGCTCGGTGTGGTCCATAACGTAATCGCGGATCACAGCCTGGGCTTGCTGATGACCTTCTTCATCCGGGAAGTATGCTTTCAGAGCCACACTGGCGTCGACGACAAAACGCCTCATGGCCGCTTTTCCAGCTCTTGCCGCGATTGGCTGTGGAGTTCGCTTGCGCTCACTCCAGTTCTTGCAAGCTCCTTAGAAAGGCGCAGCATGCCCGCATAGGCACTCAATTTGTGTAATTTCTCGTATTCCTTGAACCCCAACAGAACGCTAACAGGTTTTCCCCTTTTGGTGATCACAATCTGTTCATTTTCGCTTTCAGAATATCGGATTAGCGAGGTAAGATCCCGCTTCGCTTCTGCTACTGAAACTGTTTTTTTCATAATAACCACCCTCGATGACCATTTATAATAACCACTATAGCGTGTTCAAGATTGGAGTTCAAGTCATTGGGAAAGGTCTCTTGGAGCAATCCAGGGCCACGTAGGTTTCCCGTCTGGGGGAGGATGAATACGAATCCGTCCATCTTGGCAGCAGCCATACCGTGGATCAATAGCGATCTGGATGCAAGCGAGGGACTTGGCCCTCAGGGCTTACCCTTCGGAGCTTGTCTACAACGTTTTCCCTTTCAGCTCAGCGCTAGTGTTCGTGGCAACGTGCTTCATCCGACGTTAAGAGGCGTTTTGCTGGTTAGAGTGGGTAACGAACTCCTGGCCGCAAATGATAGAATGCCGTTCTCTGGCTCGCTACGTGTCACTCAAGGATCGCCAAGGAGTTTTCAGTCTTCAGTCCAGAGTCTACTGGCCAGAACCTGACCTTAATCCGTAATCCTTCAACCCCTGATCAAGCCTTACCGCACGGCCTGTCGATTCGCGACGCGAACGATAGACATCGTTCATGATTTCTTCAAAGTCTTCGAAATCCACCAACGCCCCGGCGGCGGCCAGTAAGCCTTGCGGTTTCTCTGAAGAATGTATCCGTTCCTCGAGGAGTGCGAAATCTTCGAGCCCAATCAAGACAGCCATTGGTTTACCGCGTCTGTTGATGATGAACCGCTCTCCATTGTAGGCGGTGCGAGCAAGAAGCTCCGAGAACTTCTTTTTCGCTTCCGCAACGTTCATCCTTTGATTCACGCTTGCCTCCTCGAATAGGGTCACTATAACAGCTTGACCTCCTAGATCAAGATGGGCTCCGGGGAATCATACGGGTAAGCACGTTCGCGGCGTGCAGCCAGGTGCGCCACTCCACCAAAGCCCTATGAATAAAATCTCGGTGGCTCTTGTTTTTGAGATTCTTTCGTGCTAGGATGGTATGTTTATTACGATGAATTATTTGAAGGAGGGAGGATTGTTCCAGGAGAGGGCGCTGGGCTTTTCCATATTGCGTAGAACGTCTCTTTATTTGCCATTGAGCTTCCTCGTTCCAATTTTCTTGCTTGTCGGCTGTACAAATCTCCTTTGGGGCACACCGCACGCTGCTTTCACGCACTCTCCTGAACTATGCTATTGCCATCAGCAGATGACATTCGACGCTTCGGGATGCTCAGGTGGCAAGGACAAGATCGCTACATACTCATGGACGTTCAGCGATGGTGCATCCGCAAGTGGGTCCAGGGCTCATCATACCTTCGCCAATCCCGGCGACTATGCCATCTTGTTGACGATCACGACCGAGCACGGACACGAAGCATCAGTGACGCATACGGTTCATGTGACAGCGGCACTAGTTGTTCCCTCGGCCTACCCAACGATTCAGGCAGCGATCGACGCGGCCAAGGATGGACAAACTGTTATCGTGCTGCCGGGCACATACAACGAGAGCCTGCGGTTTCGAGGCAAGCACATCACTGTACAAAGCACTGACCCAGATAATTCTGATACGGTTAGGGCCACAATCATCCGAGGCAAAGAGTACGGCAGACCAACCGTGGATTTTGGTGAAGGCTCACGGTCGACGCTTGCAGGGTTCACGATTCTTGGAGTCCCTTTGCCGCAAGATTGGACCTTTTGTAGTGCATGTCTGGGTTTGGTCTACATACGAGAGGCATCGCCCACAATTCGTGCAAATCGGATTATCAATTCACCAAATGCGGGGATAGCGATCTATGAATCACAGGCTCGCATCGAAGGAAACGTCATCTCAAATAACACAGGAATAGTCCCTGGTGGCGGGATCTATATCGATAGCCTGTTGGTTGCCCCAATCATTGAAGGGAACACCTTTGAGAATAACACAGCGCCTTCCGGAGGAGCGATCTTCATCACCGCGACCACCCCGAAGCCGTTGGCGGCCTGTGCAGCGGAGACAATCGTCCGGGGAAACATCTTCCGCAACAACACGGCCACAAAGTACGGCGGGGGTGCGATCTTTGTTGAGTACAACGGGAACTTGAAGCTTAATTCCCCTGATAGCAACACGTATTCAGGTAACGATCCAAACGACATTTTCTATGTGGTGCCGCCCGACTAAATAGGAGCGTGTGAAATGTCTAAATCCATCTTATTTGTGCTGATATCGTTGGTGATTCTAACCATTGCCCCTGCCGCTCATGGACAATCATGCCCTACGGTTTGCGTCATCATTCCCGAGACCGTAATCATAAACACAATTCCTAGGCCAGTTCCGGATCCCGCAGCAGAGACGGCAATCATCCATCACTTCGTCGCCTACGGATTTCATGTTGTCGACCAGACCCAGGTCAAGCTCCTGCGCATGTCCGATACGGACCTTATCGAGAGAGCTTTCGCGGGAGATCCAGCGGCGATCGGAGAACTTCTGAAGATAGCCTCAGATCGGTTTGCTGCTGACGTGTTGGTCATCGGCGAGGCCGTTTCCACGGTTGAGGTGTTCGAAGCGCTGCGGATCCCAGGGCGGGCTCGGATTCAGGATGGTCGCGCACGGGTGGAAGTTCGGGCGATCGAGACCCGGACTGGGCGTATACTTGCCGCAGAAGCTGAGCACACAGGCGGCGTCGACTTCAGCCCCGAACTTGCGGGTAAGAAATCCCTCCAACGGGCCGGAGACAAGATTGCGTGCCAATTGGCTCAAGGGATTGCTCAGAACTATCCATTTCCATCCAAGTGTTTCAAAGTATGCAGGCCTCCCACACCTACATTGGGTGCTCTTCCCTTTGATAACCAAAGCGGCGCTTGGGTGCGAGGATTGGATGTAGAGCAACTCCTCGCCACCACGACGGAGACGGCCCTCTCGGAGCGTGGTTGCAGGACTGCTGAGGTCTTGGCCGCAGACTTCGTAGTCACTGGGGTTATTACTGAGTGGAAAGAGATCGCTACCCCAGCGATCAACATACCGGGGCTCGATTGGGTTTGGCGTGGGGTAGCAGTCTGGATGACGGTGGACGTGCGTGTACTGGACCTCAACACCGCGGAGTTCAAGGCATACCACGTGAGCGTTAATGTCTCCGGATTTGAAATCATTGGGATTCGGTTTGGTTGCAGCCCTCAAGACATTGCACGAGCAGTGAGTACGCAGATTGCGGGACGTATAGGTGTGCTATGCGGGAGGAGATGATGGAACGCCGTAAGAGGTGTTGTGCCCCTGGAATTCAGAATTCAACGAGGTACCGCCAAGTGGTGACTGTGCCCACTAATGCGGTACAAGACAGGCGTAAAGTGAGAATCAGAGAACGGCTCCTAAGTGGTGCGCGATGGTTTTTGGTACTAATCGCCGTCGGAGCAATTATACTCACCGGTTTTTTACCCGCCTATGCTCAAGGGGAGAAAGAAGGGACAATCTCTACACCAGCTTCTCAAGCGCCTTATTTACC
>CAJVYM010000030.1 GCA_913009415.1 uncultured bacterium | reverse complement strand
CGTATGTTTAGTTACATCAGTATGAACTGGCGTGGCAAACCTTTAACCAGTCACGAAGTCATTGTAAATCTGATCGCCAATACGACGACTCATAAAGGACTTACGATACAAGCTGAACTCGACACCAATCTTTATCCGAAGGGAATGAAAGTTACTGACGAAGAACTTCGGAAAATAAATATCAAGAGGGCTACATTTCACGGAGAATGGAATTACACGATCTTCTCTATCCCATCAAAACGTTCAACTTAATTGTGGACGGCTCCTAAGACAAGAGCTAGCCGACAATTGCTTCTGTGTCAAGCTTTGGCTGTAAGCTGACGGCTGATTGCTGATAGCTGAATCAGTGGCGTGAGAAGGCTCTTGAGTTGTGTACGATGGCACGCGCTAGTTTGCGGGGATCGTGTTTCACCGTCTGCTTTCCCGACAGCTCGGCAAAGCCGAGAAGATCTGCGTTGACCGCCTCTATCTGATATTTGTTCCGCGATGCTAGGTCGTTTATCACTGGCTCAGAAGCCTGTTCGCGATAGCTTGTGATGAATTCGTCCGGTGGCTGGGCATCATTCACGATAACTTTATCAAAACAGGTAAGGTCCACATATCCAGCCAGGGCTTCTAAGTGATCCAGGAGTGAGAATTCGTCCGTTTCTCTGGGCTGGGTCATCAAGTTTCCAACCAGGATTTTCTCCGCCGCCGATGACGCCACGGCGTCGGCGACGCCATCGACAAGAAGATTAGGGATGATGCTCGTAAACAGGCTCCCGGGGCCGAGGAGGATCAGATCTGCAGTTTCGAGCGCTTCCAGCACCCGGTAGTATGGGGTGACGTTTTTCTTCGATAGCTCGATACGCTTGATCCTACGTGGATCGGCGGTGATGTGGCTCTCCCCTTCGACCCACTCGCCATCCTCCATCTCCGCGCGCAGTTGCGTCTTTTCGAGCGTCGCGGGGAGGACCGCACCCCGCACATTCAAGATGTAGCTCATCTCCTCGATCGCGCGGTCGAATCCGCCGGTTGCCTGTTCCAGACCGACGAGGAGGATGTTCCCAAGAGAATGTCCCGCTAGCTCGTGTTTTCCCCAGAAGCGGTGCTGGAAGAGGCGCGCCATGCGCTCTTCGTCCTCCGCCAGGGCGAGGATGCAGTTTCTAATATCGCCGGGAGGAAGGACATCGAGGTCGCAGCGAAGTCTCCCCGAACTTCCGCCGTCGTCCATCACTGTGACGATCGCGGTGATGTTCGACGTCTCTTCCTTCATCCCCCGCAGTAGAGTGGATAGCCCCGTTCCTCCACCAATCGCCACGACACGCGGCCCGCGGCGCAGGACTCGCGTGCGATAGATGATCTGGGATGGCTCTTCCTCGCGGCCTGGTGCGATCCCGCGTGCAACAGAACGCACAAGGCGAAAGATGGCGAAGATGAACCCTCCCACTCCGATGCTGAACGCAACAACGATGATCAAGAGGCGCAGTTGCGGGCTTGTTGGAATGAGGTCGTAGATCCGTCCCACGCGCGCTCGCCCGACGGTCTCCAGGATACCGAAGGTGACGAAGAACATCGATATCGTCGCAAGAAGGGCCCAGCGCTTCACCCTCATTCCCGGGTAGAACCAGCGGATCGCCTGCCTAATCCTGGCCATTGCTACCACCAGCAACGCGCACGTGCCCGGAACCAACGATCTCCTCCAAGCCGCGCCGCAACTCAACGCTCGGAGATACACGGAATCCTTCTCCTGCCCGCACGAGGAAGCGGCCGCCTTCAGCGTCCACACGAAGAACAAGCGGAGCGTCACCCGGGTGAGAGGTCAGGAAAGCCTTCAACCGCGCCAGTCGATCGGGATCGATCTCTTCCTCGCTGAGGGTCACGTTCACCGACAGCTTGAGCTTCTTATCAAGCGATTCCAAGGGGAGCACCTCCTCGGCGACGAGGTTGATCTCACCGTTCCTCCTCCCAGCACTGACGCGCAGGGCGGTGAACTTGTCGATGTCGATCGCCGCTGATGCCGTTTCGAGGACGCGAGGGAAGATGGTGATCTCCGCATCACTGTCCCCGTCGCTCATGGTGATAAACGCCATCTGGTCTCCCTTCTTCGTCGAGATGCGGCGCATCGCCGTGATGCGCCCTCCGATGACCGCGCTTTCCGCCTCGCGCAGATTACCCACGCTGGAGAGAGGCGTACAATAGAGCGAGATAACGTCACGGTACTGATCGAGCGGGTCAGCACTGATGTACAGTCCGAGGAGTTCCTTCTCGAACTCGAGCAGCTCGTTCTGCGGGAACTCCTCTTCGGAGACGATCGGATCGACGACCGTAGTCTCCGGCCCGCCGAAGAACGACTGCTGCCCGCTCTGCCGCTCGTGGCGAGCGATCTGCATCATCTCGATCCCTTGCGAGACGTGCATCAAGAGGCCACGCCGAGAGACTCCCATGCTATCGAACGCTCCCGCCTTGATCAGCGCCTCCAGCGTGTCGCGGTCGACACCCTCGACGCGCCTACACATGTCGAAGAATGACGTAAATCTGCCCTTGCGCACGGCGAGAAGCGCTTCGATCGCCCCCTTCCCGACGTGTTTGATCGCCGCCAGACCGAAGCGAATCCTGGAGTCGGATGTGGGGGTGAAACTAGCTTCACTCTCGTTGATGTCCGGGGGGAGAACCTCGATTCCTATCCTCCGGCACTGGCTGATATAGGATGCGACCTTGTCCAAGTCCCCCTGCACGCTCGCCAGCAAGCTCGCCATGAAGTGAGTCGGGTAGTTCGCCTTGAGGTAGGCCGTCCAGTAGGAGATGAAGGCGTAGGCGGTGGTGTGCGATTTGTTGAACCCGTAACGGGAGAACTTCTCCATATCATCGAAGCTCTGCTTAGCGACCTGCTCGGAGATTCCGTTCTCCTTGCATCCGGCCATGAACTTCTCGCGCATGCTGGCCATCATCGCCTTGTTTTTCTTCCCCATCGCCTTACGCAAAATGTCCGCCTCCGCGAGGGAGAATCCGGCCAGTTTCTGCGCCATGAGCATGATCTGATCCTGATAGATCGGCAGGCCATACGTCTCGCCCAAGACCTCGCTCAGGCTCGGATGAGGGTAGGTGATCTTCTGCCGTCCATGGCGGCGCTCCACGTAGTCATCGGTCATCCCACTCTCCAGTGGCCCGGGGCGGTAGAGGGCAAGGAGCGCGATAAGGTCCTCGAACCGGTCCGGCTGCACCCGGCGGATGAGCGAGGTCATCCCCGACCCTTCCAACTGAAAGATCCCTGCTGTTTCACCGGCGCGGATCATCTCGAACGTCTTCTCATCGTCGAGCGGCACCTTGTCCAGATCGATATCGACACCAGCGTGCTCCCGCAGAGATGCGCACGCCTCATCGAGCAGCGTGAGGTTGCGCAAGCCCAGGAAATCGAACTTCAATAGTCCAACCGCCTCAACGTCGGTCATGTCGTACTGAGTGACGATCTCTCCCTCGCCCAGGCGCAGTAGGGGGACGATCTCCTGCAGCGGCCGCGCAGAAACCACGACTCCAGCAGCGTGCGTGGATGTGTTGCGCGTCAGCCCCTCCAAGCGCAGGCCAATGTCGACGATCTTCCTCACTTCCGGATCGTTCTCGTATAACGCGTGCAGCTCGGCGACTTGTTCGACCGCTACGCGCAGCGTGAGGCCGTAGGGGATCAGCTTGGCCAGGTGGTCGGTGGTACTGTAAGCAGCACCGAGCACCCTTCCTACATCGCGCACGACGCTACGCGCAGCCATCCGGTCGTAGGTGGCAATCTGCGCCGTGCAGTCGCGGCCGTACTTCTCCTGCACATAGGCGATCACCTTATCGCGACCCTTGACGCAGAAGTCGATGTCGAAATCGGGCATGCTCACGCGCTCCGGGTTGAGAAAGCGCTCAAAGATTAAGTTGTAGCGCAGTGGATCGACGCGAGTGATCCCGATGCAGTAGGAGACGAGGCTCCCCGCAGCGGACCCGCGTCCCGGCCCGACCGGGATGTGCTGCTCCTTGGAGAAGCGGACGAAGTCCCACACAATGAGGAAATACGTGGCGTACTTCATCCTCTCGATCACCGCCAGCTCGTACTCCAGACGCTCCTCGACCTGGGGCGTAATCTCATCGTAGCGCTCACGTGCACCGTCGTAGGCCAGATTCCGCAGGTACGAGTCTGCATCCACCCCATCGGGCAGCGGGAACGGCGGGATGACTGTGTTCCCAAACTCTATCTCTACATTGCAGCGATCGGCGATGACGCGCGTGTTGTCGATCGCCTCAGGGATGTCTGCGAACAGCTCCTCCATTTCCGCAGCGGAGCGGAAGTGGTAGCCGTCGCCGTCAAACTTCATGCGGTCGTCATCGTCGATCTTCTTGTTGGCGCGAATGTTCAATAGGACCTCGTGCGCCAGATGATCCTCGGGGGTGAGATAGTGGGTGTCGTTCGTCGCCACAAGCGGGAGATCGAGATCGCGCGCCAGTGCGACGAGCTCGCCCCTCATCCTCTTATCAGTCTCCGTGCCATGGTCCTGCAGCTCGATGTAGAAGTTCCCCGCGCCGAAGATCTCCGCGTACTCCGCTGCAGCGGCGCGCGCAGCGTCCGCCCGTCCGGAAAGGAGCAGGCGCGGTATCTCACCGCTCTGACAGGCAGAGAGCGCGATCAGCCCCTCATGGTACTTTCGCAACAGCTCCTTGTCGGCGCGCGGCTTGTAGTAAAACCCCTCTGTCTGCGCCAGGCTGACGATGGTGACCAGGTTAGCGTACCCAAGTCCATTTTCAGCAAGGAGGACGAGGTGGAAGTACTTTTCTCCGTTTCTTGCCTTTTTTTCACGCCTATCACCGGGAGCCATATAGATCTCGCAACCGATGATCGGTTTGATTCCGCGTCTCTTTGCCGCGCGGTAGAACTTGACCGCCCCGCCCATCACACCGTGATCCGTCACGGCGAGGGCGTCCATATCGTACTCCTCGGCCCGATCGAGCAATCCCTTTATCTTGCAGGAGGAGTCCAGAATGCTGTACTCGGAATGTGTGTGGAGATGAACAAACTTAACTGCCAAATTCAGTCTCCTTTGACAAAGATGATTATCTGCTCCCCCGGCTTCACCAGTCCGAGCTTCTCACGGGCGACATCTTCGATCGCCTGAGGGTCGTCCTTCTTAGCAAGGCGCGCCCGCAGTGCTGTCTGCTTGTCGAGCGCGGCCTGCTGCTTGACGCTTAACACAGCGACCTGTTGCTGCAGCCGGTGGATCGTAATAAATCTGAGAACGTAGAGCGAGGCTAGCAGAAGTACGGTTGCGATGACGAGCCCAAGCAACACACGTTGCCCGATCTTCCTCTTGGGAGGATGCGTTTCTTGCTCATGCAATTGCAGGTATGAGTACACCCGTGAATCCCCCTATTCTTATCCCACCACTCTTGAAAATGAACTACGGACGGAGATCCTCTGGGCGACTCCGCCCAGCCCATACTCTTCCTTGGCACCATCAGCTGGTTGTTCTGACAACCCTCATCAGTTCTTCGCTCGACCTCTTCCTTACAGTCGCCAGTATACGGCGCCACAGGACAAACGGGCAAGGGCATTTGTCCAGCAATAAAAACGGGGGCCGATCGCTCGGCCCCCGTGTGTCTAACGTTGTAATTATTCCTTGTAGATCTGGGCGATGTGAATGTCCATCGAGATGTCGACCGTTGCCCCATGAACGTTTGGCAGGGTAGCAACCGCCATCTGGACGTTAATTGCCCACAGCGGAATCCACGGCACATCCTGAACGCTCAGGATCTGAATTGCCTTGTACAGCTTCGCTCGCTTGGTGGTGTTCACCGTGCTGGTAGCGACCTCGAGGATTTCCTTGTATGCCTCGTAGTTCGGGTCCTCGTTGAAGTACGTTCCCAAGCTCTTCGGCGACTCAGTGGTCCACGGCGCGAGGTAGTTCGACGGTTCCAGATAGTCCGGATACCAGCCAAGGAGGAACATGCCCATCCGGCCTTTACCCATTGCCGTAGTGTAGGCGCCCCACTCCATAGACTGGAGGGTGACCTTGATCACGCCGGTCTCCTCGAGGCTTCCCTTGATGACAGTCGCGGCATCCGCCTCGGTGCTCCCGTAGTGCTTCGGGGTGTACCAGAGGTTGATGACGAGCGGATTGGCCGCATTGTAACCGACCTCGTTCAGGAGTTCCTTCGCTTTCGCTAGATCACGCTTCGGGAAGGACGGGAACGCGCCGAAGAAAGGCGGATCGACGTTCGGGACCATCGTGTAGATCGGGGTGTTGATCCCGCTAAAGACCTGCTGGCAGATCTGGTTTCGATCGACCGCGTAGGTGATGGCCTGGCGGACGAACTGATTATTAAACGGTGCCTTCGAAACGTTGAACAACATATAGCGGATTCCCGGGCTCGGCGTGTAGACCTTAAGCACGAGGTTCTTCTCTTTCTCCATGCTCAGGATATCCTGCGGGTTCAGACTGCGGAAGGCGACATCGATGTCTCCGGCCTCGATCGCCGCACGAAGTGCCGATGCGTCGGAGTACATCTTTTCGATAACGAGCTTGGTCTTCGGCGCAGGGCCGTAGTACCCAGCATAGGCTTCGTATTTAACGTACTGATCCGGAACGTACTCGAGGAGCTTGTACGGTCCGGTTCCTGCATAGACGCCTTTGGCGAAGGTGTCCGCAGGGGTGGTCTTCGGGGAGTAGATCAGCGAAGCGCCAATTTGGCTGGAGATGCGGAGCAAGAAGACTGCGTCCGGCATGTTCAGCGTGATCTTGACGGTTACCGGATCGACAACATCGATCTGCTTGATGTAAGGCTTGATCAAGCCGACGCCGCCGTTTGGTCCATCAAGACGTATTGTACGGTCGAGCGACCACTTCACAGCAGCCGCGCCGCAAGGTGCGCCATCCCAGAAGGTGAGGTTCGGTCGCAAGTGGAAAGTGTACACCAACCCATCCGATGAAATATCCCAAGACTTGGCGAGGTCTCCCACAATTTCCAAAGTCTGCGGATCAAGCTTAGTCAACGCACCAGTTGTGTTTCGCAGGACGTGCCAACTCCAGAAGTCGTAGCTGTTGGCAAAGGAAAGCTCGGTAACTCGATCGGTCGTCCCTATGATTAGAGGAGCCTGAGCCGCGAAAGTAGCTATGCCAAATGCTACCATCACAAGTAGCACTATACCCAAAATCTTTCTCATAACTTTACCCCCTTACATGTTAAAATATTCGCCGAAAAGCCTCGAACCATTTTATATGTTAGGTAGTGGTCACCTCCTCGTTTCAAAAAACGCTCAACACGCTACTAATTTAGCACGGTATTCGATCAAAGTCAAGTCTTTTTTCGCTTCCTCTTCGGATTGACCAGGTCGCTTATACCTTCGCCAACTAGGCCGAACCCCAACGCTAGAATGATGATCATCAATCCAGGGAACGTGATCAGCCACCAGAAACCAGACTGCAGGAACCCCTGTCCATTCTGAATGTCAAAACCCCAGTCCGGTGCGGGAGCAGGCAGACCGAACCCGAGGAAGGACAGGGCGGCAACAGTCAGGATCGCGTCGGCTAGGTTAAACGACGAGACAGCCATGATTGCGTTAACCGTGTTCGGCGCTATGTGTCGCAAGACGATTCGCGTGCTGCTCACTCCGACGGCCCGAGCTGCTTCGATGTACGTCGTTTCCCTTACCTGTAACACCTTAGCGCGGGTGACACGAAAATATGTGGGAATATAGACAAACCCAACCGAGAAAATCATCGGAGCCAACCCCGGATGCAGCATCGCGATGAGAACGATGGCCAGAATCATCGATGGGAAAGAATAGATAGCATCCATCGTCAACGAAAGGGAGCGGTCAAGTACGCCGCCGGTGAAGCCGGAGATCCAACCCAGGAGCGAACCGACGAGCATGCTCAAAGCCATCGCCCCGAAAGCAACGATGATCGGTGCCTTTCCACCCGCTAGAACGCGGCTGAACACGTCTCGCTGTAGCTGGTCCGTACCCATCGGGTGCTGCAGAGACGGACCCTGCAAGCGCGGTGCACTCCGGTAGTACACGGGATTGTAAGGGAGGAACCAGCCGGACGTCCAAGACCAGTTGGCAAGGACCGTGACGAGGATGAACAGCGAAACGATCACAAGACCGATCTTGAGAATTGTCTGATGGTGGAGGGCATGCCGACCGTGGGTGAACTGGCGCACAATCCAATCGAGCCCTCGAATAAAGGCGCGGACCATCAGTACCTCACCCGTGGATCGATGACTGAGTACAATACGTCGACGATCAAGTTGATAACCGAGATGAAGATGGCGATGAACACGATGCTCCCTTGGATCGAATGGAAGTCACGGGCATCGATTGAGCGCACGAGAAACTGTGCCACTCCAGGCCATGAGAAGACGGTCTCCGTGAGAATCGCTCCCCCCATCAGGATCGCGAACTGGAGTCCGAAAACCGTAACGATGGGGATGAGCGCGTTATGCAGCGCGTGAGAGAAGATGACGATCCGCTCCTTGACCCCTTTGGCGCGCGCGGTGGTGATGTAGTCCGCATCGAGCACCTCAAGCATACTCGCACGGGTGATCCGGCCGAGGAACCCGGCCTGGGCGAACCCCAGGGTGATCGAAGGAAGGATGAGGTGCTTGGCTACATCCGCGATGATTGCGCCGTTCCCGCTTAGCAAAGCATCGATGAGGTAGAAGCCCGTGACGGACTGGAAGCTGAACGCCATGCGTCCGCTAATGCGACTCGCCACCGGGAGCCACCCAAGCTTCACGGCGAAGATGATTTGGAGCATCAGCCCTAGCCAGAACAGAGGCATGGCAAACGACCCAATGTGGAAGACGCGGATCGTATGGTCGATCGGTCTATCGGCCTGGGTCGAAGCGATGATCCCGGTGCCAAACCCGAAGATCAGTGCGAAAAGCATTCCCCAGAAGGCGAGCTCCAAAGTTGCTGGGAAGCGTGTGAACAGTTCAGTCAAGACCGGCCTGCCAGTGAGCACAGAGTTCTTGAAGTTACCGTGGAGGATATCGTCCATGTAACTCAGATACTGGACCCCGAGCGGCCGATCGAGTCCATACTCATGCCGAACCTTCGCTAGCTGCTCCAGGGAGACGTTCCTCCCGCCGAGCATCGCCTCGGCCGGTCCGCCGGGCATCATCCGCATGACGATGAACACAAGAGTGATAAGGATGAAAAGCATAGGAATAGTCAGCAGCAAACGCTGCAGAATGTACCTACTTATGCCCCCCATATCAGTCCTTTTCTTTTTATGATTGCTCTTGAAGCTAAATGATCAAACAACAACCGATGCCCGTGATTATAGCGACCGGAGCAGAAGATGTCAAGCAGCAAACTAACTTGCAGATCTGTCTGGTTTTGACTTCTCAAGGCACTGCAATTAGAATCAAAGTCTATCGCAAAGGGGGAGACAGTGCAGGCTCACGAACTTCGTAAACGATATATCGGCTACTTCGTCGAACACGACCATCATCACCTTCCAAGTGCGTCTCTTGTACCGAACGATCCTACCCTCCTGTTCACGGCAGCGGGGATGGTGCAGTTCAAGGACATCTTCTGGGGACGCGTGGCCCCGAATTTTCCCCGTGTCACAACATACCAGAAGTGTTTCCGCACAACGGATATCGAGAACGTCGGGAGAACCGCTTATCATCACACGTTCTTCGAGATGTTGGGGAACTTTTCCTTCGGTGACTATTTTAAAGATGAGGCGATCAAGTACGCATGGGGGTTCCTGACCGAGGAGCTCGGCATTCCGTCCGATCGGCTGTGGGTCTCCGTGTTCGAGGAGGATAACGAGGCATTCGCCATTTGGAACGATGAGATCGGTATCCCCCGCGAGCGGATCGCCCGCCTCGGGAAAGAACACAACTGGTGGGGACCGGTGGGAAACACCGGCCCGTGCGGACCAGACACGGAGATCTTCTTCGATGCGGGAGAAGACAGAGCGTGCGGGCCGGACTGCCGCGGTGTCGCCTGCGACTGCGATAGATTTTCCGAGATCTGGAACCTCGTATTCATGCAGTACGAAGCTCAAGAGAATGGCTCGCTCCTCCCCCTAAAGAAGAGGAACATCGATACGGGGATGGGCCTGGAGAGGACAGCCGCCGTCCTGCAGGGGGCGAAGACCGACTACGACATTGGCCTGTTCTCACCGACGATGGAGGCGATTCAGGGGGCGATGGGGCGAGCGCTGACCGACGCCGACACTCTCAATCGCAACATCGTTGCCGATCACATTCGAGGGATCCTCTTTCTCATCGCTGATGGCGTCCTTCCCTCAAACGAAAAACAGGGATACGTCCTGCGCCGTATCCTCAGAAGAGCGATCCGCTCCGGAGAGAAGCTTGGCTTGGCGCAGGGAACGCTCTCGACACTCGTCGATCCGGTGATCGGCACGTTGGGGACCATCTACCCGGAGATCGCCACCGCACGCCCGCTGGCGCAGCGGGTGATCTCCCATGAAGAGGAGACGTTTCGCAAGACACTGCGAGCAGGAGAGGCTCGCCTGGAGCGCATACTGCAAAGCCTAACCGACGCGGGCGCACGTATGCTCCCCGGAGAAGTGGCATTTGAACTGTACGATACCTACGGCTTCCCCATGGAGATGACCCAAGAGATCGTCTCAGAACACGACATCGGCCTCGATAAGGATGGGTTCCGCGACGAGATGAACCGGCAAAGATCGCGATCTCGCAAGAGCGCAGACGGAAAGACTCGCGGGAAGGAGAGGGCCACACTGGATGTAACACCGACGGAGTTTCTCGGTTACAAGCTTCCAAGCGCCGAAGGAAGGATCGTCCATAGCCTTCCACAAGAGGGCGGCACGTTGAGGATCGCTTTCGACCGCACGCCGTTCTACGCGCAATCGGGCGGCCAGATAGCCGATACGGGCACGATCGAGAACCTCACCCAATCCGGCCAAGGAAGGATCGTCGGCGTAACGAAAACGGTGTCCGGCGTCTTTCTCCACAACGTGCAGGTCACGGAAGGGCTATTCGAGGAAGGTGACAAATGCCAACTGACAATAGACTCCGCCCGTCGCCAGCACGTCGCACGCAATCACACCGCAACGCATCTGCTGCACGCTGCGCTGCACCAGGTGCTCGGCGAACACGTTATTCAGGCCGGATCGTACGTTGGACAGGGCGAGTTGAGGTTCGATTTCTCCCACTTTGAGCGCGTCACCGAAGATGAGCTAGATCGCGTAGAGGACCTGGCAAACTCTGTTGTATTGCGGGATCTTCCTGTCAACACCTCCGAGATGTCCCTTGCCGAAGCGAAGAAGACCGGGGCGATGGCGCACTTCGAGGACGAGTACCGTGGAAAGGACGTGATCCGCGTCGTCTCGATCGGTGACTTCAGTCGTGAGCTGTGCGGTGGGACGCACGTCTCCAGGACCGGTGAGATCGGGCTGATCAAGATCGTTTCCGAGGAGAGCGTCGCAGCCGGGGTACGCCGCATCCGAGCTGTAACCGGAGAGGGCATGCTCTCCTGGGCGCGTAAGCGCGATCAGCTCCTCGCCCTGTTTGAAAGCAAGCTCGGCGACGATCCGCTTGCTGGCCTCAACCGTCTACAAGAGGAGAAGACATCGCTTGAACACGCCATCGCCACGCTGAGCAGGGCATCGCTCACACAGATGCGCGACGATCTGCTCGCGCGTGCTGAAAAGATCGGAGATGTCAGCGTCTTTGCCGCAATGGTGGAGGCCGATGGCGCTCAACTGAAGGAACTGGCTGATCTTATTGAGGAAAGAGCGCAACCAGCGGTTATCCTGCTCCTCGCGCTGGCAAGCGGGAAAGGTATCGCTGTCTGCAAGGTAAGCGCAAACCTACCAGTGAACGCCGGAGCGATCGTACGGGCGCTCACCTCGCAGTTTGGCGGCGGCGGCGGCGGAAACTGCGCCTTCGCTCAAGGGGGAGGCCTACGCGCAGACTCCCTCAACGAAGCACTGGAGAAGGGAGAAGAGGCGATCCGCGCCGCACTTGCGTGAGCCGCAGGCATTCGGGAAACGCCCCGAAGAGGGCGGCCAGATTACCCGCCCAGTCGCACGGGCATGCATACGTAGAGGAAGCCCTCATCCTGTGGCGAGATGGCATCGCCGGTCGGCTCGATCAGGCCGGCCTTCTCCGTTGTTGCCAGCCACAGTGCGATCTGCTCTGAGTCCATCCGCTTCAGCGCGTCAATCAGATACTCGGCCTTGAACGATATCTCGATCGTATCCGAGGGAACCTTCGCCAAACGCACCCGTTCTTCCGCCTCACCCTTGTCCTTGGATGAGGAATTGATCCGTGCCGCGCTCTCCTCGTTCGTCACGCGGAACGTCACCGCGCCCGACTCCTCCGCGGCAGTGATCTCGATGCGCTGCAGGCTCGCCAGCAACGCTTGGCGGTTGAACGTGAGGTTGATTGTATTGCCCTGGGGGATGACACGATCGAAGTCGGGGAACTCCTCGGCGATCGTCTTTGCTGTGAATGTCACCCCACCGGCGTTGAAGAAAATCTGCCCATCGCCACGGTAGATATCCACACTGGGGGCATTGATCTGCGAGAGAACGCGGTCGAGGTCGCTCAACACGCCCGCCTCGATCAGGAACTCATTCTCCTCGACGATATCCTCCATGGGGATCGTCTTCACCGCCAGGCGATACCCGTTGGTGGCGATCATCTTCATCTCCCCTTTACCGACGAGGATGTCCACTCCGGTCAGGCTGAGGCGGGTCGTCTCGTTCACCTTAAGCGAGGCGAACGCCGTCTGTTCCAAGCCGCGATGAAACTTATCGACATTCATCTTTCCGATGCGCTCGTCGGGGAGCGGAGCGATCTCCGGATAGTCCTCCTCCGGCAGGGTCGGCAGGTCGAACAGCGCCTCACCACAGCGCAGCTTGACCACCGTACCATCCCCCTCGCCCGTCTTCATCGTGATGCGGTCGTCTTGGGGGAGGTGGTTGGCGATCTGGGAGAGGATCGCTCCATTTAGAACCACGGCTCCATCCTCGCCTCTGTTTTCGATCGGGATCTCGCAATGGACCGAACGCTCTAAATCAGTGGCGTAGAGACGAAGGCTAGCTCCAGAAATCTCCATCTTCAACCCAGAGAGAATAGGCATGCTACTTCGCGTGCTGAGCGCATAGCTAGCGAGCTTTACACCAAACACCAACTCATCCTTCATGCTTACAAAGTCCATCGTTATCCCCCTTTAGCGGCGTTCGTGATACCCTCAATCATACACCATCGACGCGCATTGCCAAAAATTACAGATCCACGAGGCGCAAAACCTTATGCGCAATATTATCTATGGATGCCGTGGCATCGAGAAGGTGTACGCTTGGGTCATCGTCCGTCAGGTCGAGATATCCTGTTCTCACGCGCCGGTAAAACGCGAGGTCCTCCTGCTCGATCCGATCGCGCACTTCCCCCCTGCGTTGTAGCGCCTTCTCCGCGGGAAGGTCCAGAAGGAACGTCAGATCGGGCTGCCTACCGGATGTTGCAATCTCATTTAGCTGCTCGATCAACCGCAGATCGAGGCCACGGCCATACCCTTGATAGGCAAGACTTGACAGGCGATACCGGCTCGACACCACAACATGGCCCGCTGACAACGCTGGCTTGATGACCTCCGAGGATAGCTGCGCGCGACAAGTGATGAAGAGCGCAAGCTCGGACAAGGGGAGGAGTTCCGTATGATCGTTTGAAAGGATCACCTTGCGGACCGACTCGCCAAGCTCAGTTCCCCCCGGCTCACGCGTCGTCGTGACAGGTAAACCCATCTTGCGCAAGCGCCCCGCAAGTATCTCCACCTGCGTCGACTTGCCCGTAAAATCCAGGCCCTCAAATACGATTAATTTACCCCGTAGTTCGATCTTTCTCACCTCCGAAGAGAACGTGGATAAAGACAAGAGCGGTTCCCACGCTCACGCAAACATCGGCAAAGTTATTGACAAACAGGCCTCTGATCTCCAAGAAATCCAGCACGTAACCGTAGACGACGCGGTCGATCAGATTTCCAAGCGCGCCACCGAGCAGAAGCGCCAAGCCCGTTCCCATAAGAGCGCCCTGATCCTTGTGGCGCAACAGGAAGAAAACGATCCATGCCGAGACCGCCCCCGACACCACAAGAAAGAGCGCGCCGCTGCCGGGGAATATTCCAAGCGCCCCGCCGATATTATGCACGCGCGTCAGGCGAATCACCTGACCGATCAAGGGCCGCGACTCGTAGAGCACAAGGTGCCCTCCCACCCACCACTTGAGAAGTCGATCAATCCCGAGAGCAACGGTAGCAATGGCAAAGGTGGAGGGCCTATTCATGATTGCACAGCCTATCCACTCGCGACAGATCGGTCAAGTTGCGGCTCCGGCATCTACTTGAAAACGCCCATTTGAAGCGGTACGGTGTCAAGAAATCCTGTAAGGCATAGAAGGAAGGACTCATGCGACTTGTTCGTTTTCTCGATCCAGCATCTGGGCTACCTGTGAAGGGAAGATTGGAAGGAAGTGTCATCGTTTCGGCATCCGGGAGCATCCCCGTAGAGCAGGTGCACCTGCTCTCACCGTGCACGCCGACGAAGATCGTCTGCGTCGGGCGTAACTATGCCGCGCACGCTGCAGAACTTGGTAACGAAGTGCCAGAACGGCCCCTGCTATTCTTCAAGCCTCCATCGGCAGTGATCGGACCGAACGACGAGATCGTGCTTCCGAAGAGCAGCCTTGTCCATCATGAGGCCGAACTGGCCGTCGTCATCGGCGTGCGCTGTCGTAACGTCTCGGTGCATGACGCAATGAGTGTTATCCTTGGCTACACGTGCATGAATGACGTCTCCGACCGCGAGGCGCAGAAGTGGGACAAGAACTGGGTGCGTGCCAAGGGGTTTGACACCTCCGCTCCGCTGGGGCCGATGATCGTTACTAAAGATGAGATCGAGGGGCCGTTTCACGTCATGTCGCGGGTTAACGGCGAGGTGCGCCAGGACGGATCGACACGCGACTTCATCTTCCCCATCCCCGCGCTCATCGAGGAGATCACACGCTACATGACCCTCGAACCGGGAGACGTGATCGCCACAGGGACACCGGCCGGTGTTGGCCCGCTCGTATCCGGGGACATCGTCGAGATCGAGATCGACGGGATCGGGATCTTGAGAAACACGGTCGCGTAATCTGAACACATTGAAGGCGGGTGACATGGCAGCAAAGACTATACGTATCGCGATATCGGGGCTGGGTAACCTCGGGACAAGGTTCATCAAGCTCATCTCGGATAAGAAGACCGAGCTTCGCGAGCGCTACGATCTTGATCTAGTCATCGTTGCCGTTGCCGATTCGCGCGGTGCTGCCCAGGATCCGCGCGGACTCGGCTTGGATCTAATCCTGAAGACCAAGGCTTCCACGGGGACGGTCGGAAATTATCCTGAGCTTGGAACGGTCGGTGTGAGTTCGCTCGATCTTGTGAAGCAGATCGAGGCGGATATCTGGTGCGATGCTACACCGGTGAACATCGATCGCGGAGCGGAGCCGGGCATCTCCTGCATACGCACGGCCATGCGCCGAGGGATGCACGTCGTCACGCCGAACAAGGGGCCGATCGTCCTGTTCTACCAGGAGCTCAAACAGCTTGCAGAAGATTGTGGCGTCTGCTTGCGCTTCGGGGGAACTGTCGCTGGCGGCCTTCCCGCCCTGTACATCGGCATGCGCGACCTGCGAGGCGCGAGGATCGACCGCATCGAGGCGATCCCCAATCTCGTCACCGGGTTCATCCTCGACCACATCGCAGCAGGAAGCTCGTGGGAAGATGCGCTCGACCTGGCCAAGAATGAAGGGGTGCTGGAAGCCGATCCAAGCTGGGACCTCGACGGCTGGGACGCTGCGGCAAAGCTGGTGATCCTGGCAAACGCTGTCCTTTCCTACCCTGCAAGATTGGACGATGTCAAGCGCAGCGGGATCATGGGGCTCTCGGATCAGAGCATTCGCTCTGCGTTTGGCTCCGGCCGACGGATGCGCCTGCTGGCAACAGCCGTTCACACCGATTCTGGATACTCACTCAGCGTCGCTCCACGCGCCCTGCCCGAAGATCATCCACTGGCGCGGCTAGGGCCAAAGGAGATGGGGATCACGTACTACACCGATATCTACGGCACGCTCACGGCAACGATCAAAGAGGAGACGCCGCTTCCATCGGCAGCCACAATGCTGCGCGACATTCTGGACATCATGTTGGGGACTGAAGCTTGATGAAGAGAAAGAAGATGCTTATGGAAGGTGCGACAAACGTGATGACGTGGGTCGTTGAGCAGGAGCACTTGGCCAGCAGCTTTGGTAGCGGCCTGGCCGCCGTTCTTGCTACACCGGTACTTGCAGGCTTCTGCGAGGAGTGCTGCCGGAAGATGGTGGATCCTGATCTACCAGATGGCGAGCAAACCGTGGGGACAGAGATCCACATTCGGCACCTCGCCGCCACTCCACAGGGGATGAAAGTCATTGTGCGCGCAGTGTTAAGAAGAACCGATGGACGCAGCCTTCATTTTGATGTCGAGGCAAACGATGAGGTGGAGAAAATCGCTGAAGGCACGCACACACGCTTTATCATCAATTCCGATCGCTTCTCACATCGAATCAAGGCGAAGAGAGAAAAACTAGGACTTGTCTAACCTGGCATCGCCATCCAACGCTCCGCACACAAAATCCGCAGCCCGTTCACAGAATTCACATAGATCCCGGATAGCATTCAATCGGGCAACAGGAAGAAACGCTAGACCTCCTTGGAAAAGCAGCCCACTACGCCAGCACAGAGGGGTTCAGGTTACTGAGCCCCTCACCCCTTTCTACGCAGGATAGCAACAAAGAGGCTCTTTGTCGTTTGGAGTGGGTAAACAGGGGTAAGGGGTGGTATTTTAGTGCTAGCCTGGATTTTCGCCTTCGGCAAACTGCCTCTAATTCTGAGGGGACTAGCACCTGGTAGCAGCGCCTAAGTTCTTGTCCCAGTTTGAAAGAAGCACAGCAGGACCGGAGATCATTCACAGGTTATTAGGTGGTATTTCTGCAACTGCTGTCGCTGTTTCAACGGCACTAGTTTTTCACCGCTGGCCGGATTGTCTTTACCTTCACCCACTGAACATGGTAGAGATCGCCTTCTCTACGCAAAAGACAGTCTTTTCATAAGTGGTTGCTCCGCCGCCCCTTGACAAGCTCCTAGATTTAGTGTACAATATTTGCCACTATGAGTAATACAGATGTACCCCAGCTACGCCCGGGAGCCGAGCTGTTCCTCACCCCGTCCTGTGCCCGCCAGCGCCAGTATGAGGCGCTGCGTGCCTACCTGGTCGAGGGCCTACAGGCAGCACAGGCCGCAGCGCGGTTTGGCTACTCGCCCGCCACCCTGTACTCCCTGTGTCGGGATCTGCGAGCAGGACGCCTACAGTTCTTCCAACCCGTGAAGCCGGGACCTAAAACAGCACCGAAGCGTGATGCCATACGCGAGCGCGTCATTGAGCTGCGCAAGCTCAACTACTCTATCTATGATATCCAGAAGATCTTGCGGCAAGACAATGTTGTGGCAAGCCACGTGCTCATCAACAGGATCCTGCATGAGGAAGGGTTTGCCCGATTGCCCCGCCGCGGGGCTGGGGAACGTCCCTTCCTCGTGCGCCCGGATATGCCCGAGGTGGCTGATGTGCGCCGGCTGAACTGGAACAAGTTCGCGCAGTTCGAGACCCCGGCGGGAGGACTGTTTCTGTTTATTCCCCCCCTGGTCGAGTGGGGCTTCGGGCGCTGGGTGAGCAGAGCAGGGCTCCCCGGCTCGCGGATGATCCCCCCACTGCAATCGATACTTTCGTTGCTCGCCCTCAAGCTCACCGGCAAGGAGCGCATAAGCCACGTCACTGACGTGTCCTTCGATCCTGGGTTTGCCCTCTTTGCCGGTCTTAATGCCATTCCCAAGACCACGGCCCTGTCAACCTACAGTTACCGCGTCACCCGCGCGATGACGGAGTCACTGCTCACGAGCTACGTCAAAGGGATGACTCGGGCGGGGCTGCTTCCCGGCGAAAGTTTCAACCTGGACTTTCACTCCATCCCTCATCGAGGAGAGCACGCCGTTCTGGAGAAGCATTACATCTCACAGCGCAGCAGGCGAGAACGAGCTATACTCGTGTTCTTGGTTCAGGATGTTGGCTCGCGGGTGCTGTGTTATGCTGATGCCACCGTGCGCAAGGACTCGGCTGCCGAGGAGATTCTCAACTTCGCCCGGTTCTGGAAGGAAACCCAGGGGAAGCTGCCTCCCCATCTGGTCTTTGATTCACAACTTACTACTTATGATGTTCTTGATCGTCTTGATCGTGAGGGGATTCTATTTATCACCTTGCGCCGTCGCGGCCAAACTGTGCTGCGCACGCTCGCCGCTCTGCCGGCCAGTGCCTGGAACCGGATGACGCTCTCCGGAGTGAGTCGTCGCTACCGCACTGTCTACTACACTGAATCCTCTGTCAAGTTACGTCCGTTGCGGCGGCCCCTGCGCCAGGTAGCTGTGCGCAGGCTGGGCCATGAACAGCCCACCCTGTTTCTCACGAACGACTTCCAGACCAAGGGCGCGGCATTGGTCGAACGCTATGCCCGGCGCATGCTGATCTCGGGGGGTGTAGTATTCGGAGAGGGGCTCACTACACCCCCCAAGAACGGAATCGCTGAGAACATCGACTTCTTCCATTTAGACGTACTAAGCTCCGCTATCGCCATTCAGGTAGACTTGGATGTGATGCTCACGCTCATCGCCAATGCGCTGTATCGTCAGTTAGCCCAGCAACTGACAGGATTCGAAGCCGCCCAGCCCAAGCAGATCTTCCGCCGGTTCCTCAACACCCCGGCGCGTGTCACCGTGACCCCTGAACAAGTGCGGGTCAGGATACGTCGCTTGGCTCATCACCCACTGCTACTTGACAGCAAGGTCTTGAAGGCCACGCCTGCCGTTCCATGGTGGGAAGGACGCACGCTGCACCTCGAAATCCGCTGATCGTTACCCCGTAAAATTGGGGTCCAATTCCTTTAGGCGAAAATCCAGGCTAGCCCATGGGCCTCGTACCAGTGGACTTCTGCCTTACAGATCCTCCCAGTTGCGAGCCGGACTGTTGCAATGCCCTTGAGCTTTCGCCACCGACCGGGACCATACTGCTTCTGAAGGCGCATGATATCCCGAATCCTGCCGCCAACGACAATATCCTATTTGGATGATCATACCACAATCACCTACACCTCCTGAAGCACAATGCCTCCGATCAGGACCGCCTCATGCCCGCCGCCAGTCAAGCGATCGAGAATCTCACGGGTGAACGGGTGCCGTTCAAAGATCGTGTCAATATCAATGCGATAGTCGCGATTCATGGCATGTGGACTATACCTAGTGGAGAAGACCGAGCGCAAGGAGCATGCTCAAGGCAAACGGTATTCCACCCCCCCCCTTCACCCAGCCTTATCCGATCTTGTATAAGCCCTCACTTCAACAGTCTTCTCTCATCGTTGCAGCTTGTCTGTAACGTTGTTTCTATGCGCACCAGCAATTTTCAGTTGGTTGAATAGTCTGCATCGGATACTTCATGATTGTAGCGTGATTGATCGCGCAAGGCAGGCTGACTTCGCGGGATTGAACGCTTCACCATCAGCGTTATCTCACTGCTGAGTACAAGAATCCTAATAATGAAGTCTGGCCCCTACGTACAAGTATTCTTGGATAAGAGCGGAAGCTTGGTCAGCCTATCTCGACTATAGGCTTACAATTTATCACATCTTCCTCACTTGCCCGCACGATACCAGTGAGCTAACATGATCAAGTCATGCTAGAGTCTTACTGGCATGGCAAACTGCCACAAGGAGATGCTGATGCCAATGTTGAAAAGGCGAATCAGAAGTCAAGATGAACGTTGAGATATATCTCCTATGCGGTGCCTGTCAAGGGCGTGAGCAAAGCAAATGACCAAGCTTCTTGATAATGAAAGTAGCGGGGGCGCTGGGGAAGAGCTTCGAAAGTTCATTACCGATGGTTCTCGTCTGTCCATTTTGACGAGTGCGTTTTCCATCTGGGCCTATTTGCATTTGGAGAGTCAGCTTAAGCAAATCGAAGGTCTTCGTCTATTGCTACCGTATCTGGGCCAGCTCGCAAGCTCGCGAGACGATACGCGTTTCAGTATTCCGGGTCTCATCGGAGACGAACGAGATCGGCATCTCCGCAATTCTTTGCAACTGGCGCATGCAGCGCGTGCTTGTGCAAAGTGGCTTTCTGAAAATGCTGAGATACGCGCTGTCGATTCGCCAGTCTTGCAGAACCTGTTCTGTATAGAGAATGCCAATGGACTGTCACCAACTGCTGTGTCAGGTAGCGCAACATTCACTTCCTCTGGCCTTGGCTTTGCTCCCGCAAATGGGTATGACATGAGCACGCTCTTTGACGATTCTGCGCAGGTTCATACGCTGATCAAGAAGTTTGATTCGATTTGGAGAGAGCATTCAGCATGGGATGTCAAGGAGAATGTGCTAAGCTAACTAGAGCAAATTTATACTAATAAGGCTCCAAAGCTGATCTACTACCTGATCCTGTACAACATCTTTAACAATAGCCTAGGAGACTTACGCGAAGACCACATCATCAAACAGCGAACGGGCATCAAGGACACGCTTGTCTGGAAGAAGCTGTACCGCTTTCAACGTGATGGTGTCCTTGGCGCAATCGACAAGATCGAAAAACACAATGGATGCGTCATTGCGGACAGTGTTGGTCTGGGAAAGACATTTGAGGCACTGGCGATTATCAAGTACTACGAGCTGCGCAACGATCGTGTCTTTGTGCTGTGTCCCAAGAAGCTGCGAGAGAACTGGACCATCTACACCGTCAATGACCGCCGAAATCTGTTTGCTGCGGACCGCTTCAATTATGACGTTCTCAATCACACCGACCTGACACGGCTCCAGGGAAAATCTGGTGAGATCAACCTCGCAACCCTCAATTGGGGCAACTACGATCTGGTCGTGATTGACGAATCACACAACTTCCGCAACAACCCTTCTCGCAAGGAAGGCCTGACCCGCTACTCACGATTGATGCGAGAGATCATCCAGGAAGGGGTGAAGACAAAGGTCCTCATGCTCTCGGCAACCCCAGTGAATAACCGAATGAACGATCTAAAGAACCAAGTGGCATTCATCACAGAGGGTTCTGACGATGCACTCGATGCTGATGGCATTGCAAGCATCGAGCAGACTTTGCGCCGTGCCCAGACGCGATTCAATCAGTGGATCCGCGAGTCCACAACTGAGCGATCAGTGAATTCCCTGCTGGAGGCTTTGCATCTTGACTACTTCAAGCTGCTGGATCTGCTAACAATCGCGCGCTCCCGAAAGCACATAGAGAAATACTACGGCCTTTCCGAAGTCGGTGATTTTCCCAAGCGCAACAAGCCGACCAACATCAAGGCAGATATCGACACGAAGGGGAAGTTTCCTCCGTTGCGTGAAATCAACCGGGATAGGAAGTGTCCCCCTGGTTGTTAAAACTTGACGATGGCCTCAGGCAGCGGTAAAGCTGTCGAAAGAAAAGAAAAAGGAGGCCACCGTATGAACAAAGGTAGCGTTTTACAGGCGCTTGGTCAAGTAA
>CAJVYM010000029.1 GCA_913009415.1 uncultured bacterium | reverse complement strand
CCCTCTTTCGCAAACTGTTTGACGTTCCGGGGCAGGTGGTTATCACCAACGATACGATCACTGTGGAGTTGGCTCGTCGAGCCCATCACCCTTTGCTCATCGCGGGCGGGTTTGCCGACCGGCGCATCTCTGTGCCCTGGTTAGGAGACAGACAACTCGTGTTGCATTTCCCTTGATCATGTTGTACTAAAATCTCCTCACGGTGTTAGCTGAACTCGGTACCGTGGAAATCGAGGTTAGGCGAAAATCCAGGCTAGACATAATGAGGGCTTCTGGACGTATCAGGCATGTCGGTCCCACTAGAAGGGCCACTGGGAGGTTCTCGAGGATGATACCAATGACTAGCGTCGGACAGCGCGAGATTATTACTCAGCAGCGTGTTATCGCTTTCTTCCACGATAAACTGGGTTATCGTTACCTCGGCAACTGGGAGTATCGCGAGGCCAACAGCAATGTGGAGGAAGAATTGCTTTCAGGTTGGCTCAAAGGTCAAGGACACGACGACAAGATCATCAACAAGGCGTTACATGAGCTTGGAAAGACAAAGGCGCTCGGTGGAAGCAAGACGCTCTATGATGCCAACCGTGAGGTGTACAGCCTGCTACGATACGGGGTGAAGGTGAATCCCGATGGACGTGGGCGAACACCACATTACAGTCTCCCTGATCGACTGGAATACGCCCGGCAACAACGACTTCGCAGTTGCCGAGGAGGTGACGGTCGTAGGCGAAAATACCAAACGCCCGGACATCGTGCTCTACGTCAGGATGAGCTGAACCGGGCGCCATTGGCGCACGCCGATTGGAAGTATTAGCGACCGATTACATGAGTGTGCCTGCACACACCAAAAGCATGGGCAATTGTGCCTGATTGCGCATGGGAAGCGCGAAAGGTAGAATTCCCTTTAGGCTTATGTTTCTCATCGGAGCAGTTGTCATTGGGGTTGTGCTTGGATACGTGCTGAAAGGGAGGATCGCTAACCTCTCGGGCCTTCCCCTGCACTCACTGTGGCTTGTCGGTGTCGCGATACTGATCCAGTTTGCCATCTTTCCACTCTTCTCTTCGCGAGCGCTCTTTCCGTATGCGACAACCGAACTGCATCTTGCCTCATATGCCCTTCTCTTTCTGTTCTTCATCATCAACTATCGTGTGTGGGCGCTCCTCGTCATCGCCCTGGGATCGGTCTCCAACCTGGTTGTGATCGCGGTCAATGGGGGAAGGATGCCGTCATCACCACACGCGCTTGCCTGCGCCGGACAGCCGGAGATCGCGCAAAAACTAACTACAGATGGGGTGATGGGAAACGTCGCACTGATGGGAGATAAGACACGGCTAGATTTCCTGGGCGATTGGCTCTACCTGCCGCATGGTGTTCCATTATCCACTGCATTTAGCATCGGTGATCTCACGATCGCCGTCGGATTGGTTATACTTATCGTTTGGGGGATGCGTTCTCATGCCTGAGGGAAAGCGCCGCAAGAACGTGTTTACGCACGATGCCGAAGATGGGAAGCTGCTGAACGAGCAAGGTTAGTCACGGAAGAGTCAGAGGAAAGGGCCAAGTAGACCATTCGACAAGAGGTGACAGCGGTGAATCAGACGAAGATCACAGCGGTTGTCGATGAATACAGCAAAGGGTTGAGACAGATCTTCGGTGACCAGCTAGTGAGCGTACTTCTCTACGGCTCGTTTGCTCGCGGGGAAGGGCGAGACGATTCCGATATCGACTTGGTGTGCGTGCTTCGTCCTCCATTTGTTTACAACGAAGCTATTCGAAGGTCCTCGTTGCTGACCGCCCAGCTCAGTCTAAAGTACGATGTAGTCCTCTCCCGCGTTTTTGTCTCCGAAGAGGAACTGAGAACGCGAAACCTTCCTTTTTTCATGAACATTCGCAAGGAGGGAGTGCCGGCATGAACAGGGATATCGCCGGCCTGTTGGACAAAGCGGGACGGAGCCTCTCCGCGGCCCGATCGCTCCTTGACCAGCAGTATAATGATTTCGCCGCATCCCGCGGTTATTACGCCATGTTTTACGTTACTGAAGCACTTCTCGCTTCACTGGGAGCATCTTATTCAAGCCACGCCGCACGGCAAGCAGGGATTATCTAAGGCTCTATTCATGTTAGCTGTTGATGGTGTACGATCATCGATAGATGATGGACATTGCTGGCCGAATCAAAATTCCACCGCGGCCATCCCTCAAGCCTGGTTGCTAACTGCGGTAGGATACCAATGATCCATCATCGACAACAGTTACTAGCAATAGAGCCTTATCTAATGAACCGAAAAGAGAAAGAGACGATCGGATAATAGGACCACAGACGGCATTCGTGCGAGGCAAAGCCAACATTTGCTTGCCTTGTAGCACCGCACCTGGCGAAACAGGCGAACGTGCTCAATGCTGCTTTCACCGGGCCAGCGATCTCACGATCGCCGTCGGATTGGTTATACTTATCGTTTGGGGGATGCGTTCTCATGCCTAAAGACTTAACACGCTTGCTCGCCCCGCGTGGGGTGGCCGTTGTCGGTGCCAGCCCGCGGCAGGGCTCCGTTGCCGGAGAAATTTTGCGTAACATCGTGCGCTACGGATACACCGGTGAGGTTTATCCGGTGAACCCAAAGCATGATACGGTCAACGATCTGAAGTGCTATCACTCTATTACCGAACTTCCTGATGAGGCCGATCTCGCCGTGTTGGCGATCAACCGCGATCTCGTGCTCAATGCGGTCGCTGAATGCGGCGAGCGGGGGATCAGCAACTTGGTGATCATCACCGCCGGGTTCAAGGAGAGCGGGGAGGATGGGATCAAACGCGAACAGCGGCTGCAACAGCTCATCGTAGAGTACAACCTGAACGTCGTCGGGCCAAACTGCATGGGGATCATCAACAGCGATCCCGCCGTCTCGCTCAATGCATCCTTCTCGCGTTGGTTTCCAAGCGACGGGGAGATAGCATTCATCTCGCAAAGCGGATCTCTTGGAGAGACGGTCCTCGAGTTCTTCGAGGGGATGAGCCTGGGGATCTCTCAATTTATCAACCTGGGGAACCGCGCCGGCCTGTCGGAGAACGATTTTCTGCTGCACCTGGCAAACGATGATCATATTAGGCTCGTCTTCCTCTACCTGGAGAGCTTCGCCGATCCACACCTGTTCCGGCGCTTGGTGGAGGGGATCGGGCGAACGAAGCCGATCGTCGTTTTAAAGTCGGGGCGCACGCAGGCGGGAGCGGCAGCGGTCGCCTCGCACACGGGGTCGCTGACGACATCCGATGTGATCGTCGATGCGTTCCTCAGCCAGAGCGGGGCGATCCGCGTCTCGTCGATCAAGGAGGCGCTGACTGTGCTCGGTGCGGTGAGGTGGGGCGCGATCCCGGAGGGGAACAGGACGGTGATCCTCACCAACGCTGGCGGAGCGGGGATCATCGCCGCCGATGCCTGCGAGCGCGTGAAGGTCGATGTGCCTCAGGTCTCAGAATCCGTCAAGGAAAGGCTGGCCTCGTTCCTCCCGCCGGAGGCAGGGCTGGGAAACCCGGTCGACATGATCGCTACCGCAAGTTCCTCCGACTACGAGCGCACGCTACACGAAACACTGACCGAGGCCGATGCGGCGATCGTCATCTTCCGTCCGCCGCTGGTGTTCAATGAGCCACCGGAGACGGTGGCCGAGGGGATCGTGCGCGTGGCGGAGGAGAACCCGGGTAAGCCGATTCTCGTGTGCACCCTCAGCCGCAGCGCGAACCTGGCGATGTTCCGTGAACGGCTCGCCGCGGCGCGGATACCGGTGTACACCATGCCCGAGACGGCGGTTGAAGCCCTTGCATCGCTCTGCCGCGTGGGCGCGCTGTGGCGCATGCGGCGGCCGATCGATCGCTACGTGAGCGTCGATACGGATGAGGCACGGGAAATCGTTGAACAAGCTCTCACGGCAAAGCAAGGAGCGCTCACCTTCGCGCAAGGGTCGGATCTCCTCAGCGCGTATCACATCCCGGTCTGCCCGTTCGCCTACGTTGAGGGGGATGCTGCGTCAGAAGCATTCGCTGCGCAGGTCGGCTACCCGCTGGTGGCGAAGATCGACGCCACCAACCTGTTTCATCGCTTCGAACACGGAGCGGTGATTACCGGGGTCAGGGATGAACACGAACTGCGCACAGCCATAGACCGACTACACAAAGTGATCGAAGAAGAGAAGCTATCGGGCGGGCGCATCCTGTTGCAGCCGATGATCGAGGGGCGGGAGCTGATCATGGGGGTGAACCGCGATCCGTCGTTCGGCCCGGTGATCATGTTCGGGATCGGAGGAACGTTTGTGGAAGCGCTGAAGGACGTGTCGTTCGGGGTCGCTCCGCTGTCGATCGAGCATGCGCGGCTGATGATCCGCTCGATTCGCGCCTTCCCTCTGCTTGGAGAGTTCCGCGGCCAGCCGGCGGTCGATATTTCCCGCTTGGCGACCATCCTGCATCGCCTGAGCCGGCTGAGCCTGGACATACCGCAGATCGCGGAAATCGACTTAAACCCGTTCATGGCCGGCAGCGATCTGGCTGCCGTCGATATCCTGATCAAGCTGTGAGGAAACGGTAATCGGTGACAAGTGATGAGTGATCAGAAAGAGCGAACGGGATAAAACCTGTGCCTGTGCGTGCCCGCATGCAGACAGGTGTGCGACGTTGAGTAACTCTGCACCAGCAACGTTGCAGACGAGCTGCAACGCTACGAAAACCATGAAGGAGTCAGAAGACGAGAAGCTCTTGCCTCACGCGAAGCGCACGAAGGAACATGTACGGGAAAATTCTTCGTGCCAAGCAATTGGCTATCTTCCTCATTGATTGATCCACTCTTGGGCCCATAGCAGTCCATTCTTCATGTCCTTCATGCTCTTCGTGGTGAATGCTTTTTGGCATTAGCCCGGGGTGGAAGACGAGAGGGAACGGAATAATCCCGCACGCTAAACCATAAGGAGGGAAGAGGGGGACTCGGTTTCCCTTGCCCTGCCGATTCGAACGGCAACCATCCAAAGGTCGGTCAAGCGCCGCCAAGGAGGTGAAACAGCGCGCCTTTTCTTACCTTCGGGTTGGGTTGTAAACCCAAAACTCGGTCGACACCTAGTCGCGGACTCGCCGACTTCTCGATTTGCATCTTGCGGCGTAAGTCCCCCTTTGTTGTTTGGTGGTGACTGCCTCAGCCCAAACGGGCCGAGATAATATTCAAAAGCGCTCAGCTTCGAGCGCCTGTTATCATCACTTACCCAACACGGCCCGAAGTATAACGACCACTTTCGTGGCTGTCAAGGGGATAAAACGCCCAACTCTAGCAAATTAAGGGTAGAGGCGGTTCAGTTGCCTAGCAAACGGGATTGTCTCTCGGATGTGTGATATTCCGCAGATCCAGCCGATTGTCCGCGCGACACCGAGGCCGAAACCGGAGTGCGGTACAGACCCGTAGCGACGCAGGTCCAGGTACCACTCGTAGGGTTGAAGTGGGAGATCCTTCTCCTTCATCTGCGCGATGAGCTCTTCCAGGTTATCCGCGCGCTGGCTCCCGCCGATCAGTTCGCCGTATCCCTCGGGACCGATGAGGTCGGCGGCAAGGACGCGGCTTGCATCCTGCGGGTCGCGCTTCATGTAGAATGGCTTCATGTTGACGGGGAAGCGCTCGATGAACACGGGCTTGTGAAAGTGATCGCCGAGCGTCGCCTCCTGCGGCGCGCCAAAGTCGTCACCGAAGGAGACGTCGTGGCCGGCGTTCTGCAGTAGTTTGACCGCGTCGGCGTAGTCGATGCGCGGGAACGGAAGTGTGACTTCTTCACGCAGCAGGTCGATATCGCGCTTCAACTGCTCAAGCTCAGTCTTGCGCTCCGTAGTGACGGCATCAACGACGTAGGCTATCATCTCCTCTTGCAGGCGCAGGTTGTCGGTGTGATCGTAGTAGGCCATCTCAGCTTCGGCCATCCAGAACTCGGTTAAGTGCTTGCGCGTCTTCGACTTCTCCGCGCGGAAGACCGGCCCGATCCAGTACACCTTTCCCAACGCCATCGCCGTTGCTTCCAGGTAGAGTTGCCCGCTCTGGCCGAGGTATGCTTTCTCGCCGAAGTAATCGACCTCGAACAGTGTTGTCGTCCCCTCCACGGACGTGCCGGTCAGGACAGGCGCCTCGGTGGCGACGAACCCCTTCTCGTGGAAGAAATCTCTCAGAGCACGGAAGACAGCGTCGCGTATCCGTAGGATGGGAACCTGCCTACCTGTGCGCATCCATAGGTGGCGATGGTCCATGAGAAAAGCGGGTGTATGTTCCGTCAACTCGATGGGAAACGCTTCTGTCGGTTCGTGGACGACCTTCAATGTGCTCAGTTGAAGCTCACAGCCACTGGGGGCGCGCTTGTCCTCGCGCAGCGTTCCGGTGACGATGATCGATGTCTCACGCTGCAACCGGTCGGCGATGGCGAACATCTCCGGCGATTCCGGCTCGGTGACTATGCCTTGGATCACGCCTGTCCCATCGCGCAACTGCAGGAACATGATCTTCCCGCTGGAGCGCTTGTTGTACAGCCACCCACGCAACGTTATTTCGTCTCCTACGTGGCGTGGTGCTTCATCGATCGTTATCGTCTGCATTGTGTCTCCTTTCAGTGAATGTTTAATCATTCGACCAGCAAGAGATTAGAAGGAGAAAGTCACCTTTGCAAGGGGCGGGTCTCCTCCACGATCACTTCCCCTGATTTGGGCTCGATGGGCTCGGCTCGACTGTGATTGGTGCCTCTTTGATCACGCGGTGCTTCCAGTTGCCCGATAGGAAGAAGCCAATCGATAGGGCGGAGGCGCCAAAGTTGGAGATGAACATCGCCCACCACACGCCGTCCGGTCCCATGGCAAGCGAGAAACCGAGGAAGTAGACGAGGGGAATGCGCATCGCCCACAGGCGGAACAGGGAGAAGAACATGGAGTACACGGTGTGCCCCGATCCCTGGTAGGTCCCGATGATCACCTGCAGGATCCCCATGAACGGGAAGGCCATTGCGGTGATGGCGAACATGCTCGCTCCAAGAGAGATCACTTCCGGATCGTTGATGAACATGCGCACCAATGATGTGCGCAGGAAGTAAACAGCGATGCTGGCGGCAAGGAGGAACGCAGTGGAGATTCCGATTCCCATCCATGCGGATCGCTCCGCACGTCCCTTCTCCTCCGCACCCAGATTCTGCCCGACCATGGTCGCCGTCGCTTGTCCCAGGCCCATCGCCGGCATGATGGCGATGGAGATGATGCGATTCCCGATTCCGAACGCGCTTACGACAGCGGTACCAAAGCGGGCGAGGATACCGGTCATGATGGAGAAGCCGAGTGCCGTCCCCGATTGCCCGAGCGATGCCGGTACGCCGATCACAAGAATGTGCTTCACTGTCGCCCACTCCAGGCGCAGGTGATGTAACTGTAAGTGGATCCCCACCTTCCCGGAGAAGAGGAGGTAGAGGCCATACAAGGCGATCAGCCCGCGCGAGATGACGGTCGCCACCGCGGCGCCGGTGACACCCCAAGCGGGGAACGGTCCCCACCCGAAGATGAACAGCGGGTCGAAGATGATGTTCAACACGACGGAGACCCCCATCAGCTTCATCGGGGTTATCGTGTCCCCCACTCCGTTGAGCAGGGAGGTAACGATGAACATGCCAAACATCGCTGGGATCCCGCCGTAGATGATGCGCAGATATGAGGTTGCTGCGGGGAGGAGATCCGGTCCCGCTCCCATCGCCACCATCAGCGGCCTTGCAATGAACACTCCGGCGATCCCAAGGGTGACTGCAAGGATGCCGGTGAAGGCAAACACCTGCCCCGCTGCGTGGTTCGCCTCTTCATGCCGGCGTGCACCGGTGTACTGTGCGACGAGCGCCGTGCCGGCGATGGTGACCCCGGCACCGATGGAGATCATGAGAAAGACTAGAGGCCAGACGAGCGTTGGCGCGGCGATCGCCACTTTTCCCAGGCGCCCCAGCCACAGGATGTCGACGAGGTTGTAGATCGTTTGGAACAGGTTAGAGAGCATCACCGGCCAGGCAAGGACAAGAAGCGTGCGGGCGATCGGCCCGCTCGTCAGGTTTCTGTGTTTCGGTGTGAGTATTCCTGCAGCCATAGGTGCTATTGTACCCGGTTGTACGCATTGTGTCCTGCACAGTGCAATAGCCAAGTCCCTTTGTCACATTTATGTGTGCAGGGTCGGAGAAATCCTTGATCTGTCTTCGTCCGCAGACTATGATGGTGATGGGATAACTGCGTGTGTCGAATGTCTGGCATGCGAGAGCAAGATAGGAAAAGGAGGAAATAGGATAATGGCTACCTACTGGGATGTGGAGACGGAACAAGCCTTTAAGAAACTGTACATGGATACCTATACGCAAGTTCCTTTATCTGGATTTAGTACAATTCATCCTGCTTTGCGCTTTGGCTGGGACAAAGCGCTGGCAAGCGAGTTTCCCAACGAGACATGGGAAGAAGTGGAAGATGACTTGGAGCGTGCCTGGAAGGAGACGCACTCTCAGCACGGTTCTTGGCAGGATATGAAGAAGCACGTGCGCCGTGCTTGGGAAAAAGCAAAGCAGGATTGGCAAAACCTAGCGAGTCACAACAAGGCTAAATAGTAAGATAGCCTTAGTTGTGCTCATTTAGTAACCGGGTTGGAGCCTGCGGCAGGACTTAGGTTTTTCTTCTGCCCGGCAATGCGAGCAATCTCTTCGCCGCTGATTACCTCTTTTTCTTGGAGGGTCTGTGCTACTTGCTTCAATGCGTCTAAATGGTCGGTTAGAAGCTCTGTCGCCCACTTCTGCGCACCCTCAACAAGCTCCTTTATCTCGCGATCGATCAACCTTGCCGTCTCCGGACTGACCTCCTGTCTGAGTCCAGGGACGTTTCCCAGATATCCCATTCCAGCGTCGTTAAGATAGCGCACCGGCCCCAGGCTCTCGCTCATTCCAAATTCGGTTACCATACGCCGCGCGAGATCGGTCGCCCGTTCTAAGTCGTTCGCCGCTCCGGTGGATGGCTCTTTGAAGATGATGAGTTCCGCTACGCGTCCGCCCAGCATCACCGCCATGCGTTCCTTCAGTTCCTCTTCTCCTAGTAGGTACTGGTCTTCCTCCGGCATCTGTAGCGTGTATCCGAGCGCTCCTTTCGCGGTGGGAATGATGCTTACCTTGTGCACTGGGTCTGTGTGGGGGAGGAGCTGTGCCACCAGTGCGTGCCCTCCCTCGTGGTAGGCAACCTTGCGCCTGACATCGTCGCGCAGCGGCATCTTGCGTTGCAGTCCGGCCACAACCCGCTCGATCGCGAGATCAAAGTCGCCCATCGACACCGCGTCACTCTTTCGCCGCACAGCAAGGAGGGCCGCCTCGTTGACGATGTTCGCTAGATCCGCGCCGGAAAAGCCGGGAGTGATCTGAGCCAACCTGTCAAGATCGACATCTTTGCCGAGGGTCACAGGATGTGTGTGGATGAGGAAAATCTGCTTTCTTCCCTGTTCCGTGGGGAGGGTAACCTGAACCTGACGATCGAAACGGCCCGGACGCAAGAGGGCCTTATCAAGCACTTCAGGGCGGTTTGTGGCCCCCATGATCACCACCCCCTGATTGGGCTTGAATCCGTCCATCTCGGCAAGGAGCTGATTTAATGTCTGCTCGCGCTCGTCGTTTGTCCCAACGCTGCCAACGCTCGCCCGTGCCTGACCGATGCCATCGATCTCGTCGATGAAGATGATGCACGGAGCTTTCTTCTTCGCCTGTTCGAACAGGTCACGCACTCGCGCCGCCCCTACACCGACGAACATCTCCACGAAGTCCGATCCGCTGAGGGAGAAGAAGGGTACGCCCGCCTCTCCTGCCGTGGCCTTGGCAAGCAGTGTTTTTCCGGTTCCCGGAGGACCAACAAGAAGTACCCCCTTGGGGAGCTTGGCCCCCATGCGAGTGAAGCGCTCCGGAGTCTTGAGAAACTCGATGATTTCTTTGAGTTCAACCTCGACCTCATCGACACCGCCCACATCGTCGAACTTGACACCGGTCATCTCACCCGATATCTCGTGTGACTTGTTCTTGCCGAGGAATATCGATTGAGGTCCTCCGTGTTTCATGCGCCTGTAGACGAAGTACCAGATCAGCACTAGAGGGAGGAGCGGGAGTATCCACCACAGAAGGGTTGTAATCGCCCTGTTCGTCGGCGGTTGAGCGGCAAAGGTCACCCCTGCCTTGTGCAGCCTATCGACGAGCGTTGGATCATTTATCGAAACGACGTTGTAGACGATCTTCTGTTTCTTTGATGACTCGGCCTTTGTCGTGTAGAAGATGCGCGTACTGCCAACCGAGACGGTATCGATCTTTCCCGCGTTCAGGTTGTCCAAAAACTGGCTGTAGGCGACCTGGGTCTGCTGGATTGAGAGGGGTTTGATCACCAGATCCTGAAACAACCAGACGAGCAGAAGCGCGAGGACGATGTACCAAAGGGAGAATTTGACGTGCTTGCCCGGATTCATGTTCACTTGCTAACTCCTCTGCTCAGTACGCTCGTGTCAGTAATCTACAAGGATCGCGCCTCCGTTGTCAATATGGGGGATCAAGGATACTTTAGGCCGGTTCCGGTGTTGAACAGTACGACGGTCTCGTTGCGGGCGATCGCACCGCTATTGAGAAGGTTCTCCAGGGCAGCGAGCGTCGCCCCGCCCTCGGGGCAGGCGAAGATTCCTTCCTCTGTTGCCATCGCGCGTTGAGAAACGATGAGCGCGTTATCGGAGACGGCAATCGCCGTGCCATTGCTCTCGCGTATCGCCCGCAGGATGAGGAAATCGCCGATCGCCTGCGGCACGCGCAGTCCGGCCGCCACCGTGTGCGCATCCTCCCATGGGGAGGCGAACTCATCGCCTGCAGCAAGAGCGCGCGGAATCGGCGCACACCCGTCTGCCTGCACGCAGACCATGCGCGGGAGCACACCATCTATCCATCCCAGTTCTCGCATCTCGTCAAACGCCTTCCACATACCGATCAGGCCAGTTCCACCACCGGTTGGGTAGATGACGACATCAGGGAGGATCCAGTTGAATTGCTCGGCGAGTTCGTAGCCCATCGTCTTCTTCCCCTCCACGCGGTACGGCTCCTTAATGGTGGAAACGTCGAACCATCTGTTCTTCTCCGCCTGTGCGTGTGCTTCTCTACCGCAGTCCGTGATCAGACCATCGATCAGGTGCACATCGGCCCCATATGCGGCGCACTCCAGGCGAAACGGGAGCGGAACATCACTTGGCATGAACACGTGTGCCTTCATCCCGGCACGTGCAGCATAGGCAGACATCGCCCCGGCGGCGTTTCCCGCCGATGGAATGACGACCTCGGTTACGCCAAGCTCCTTGGCACGCGAAATAGCCATGCACAGGCCACGCGCCTTGAACGATCCTGTCGGGTTGAGCCCCTCGTCCTTGATGAACAGCCTCTCCATACCGAGGCGTGCTCCGCTGCGTGCTGCGTGGATGAGCGGGGTATATCCTTCACCGAGGCTGACGATGTTGGCATCTTCCCTCACCGGAAGGAGTTCACGGTAGCGCCAGAGCGACGCAACGCGCTCGATCAGATCATCTCTGCCCAAGGATTTCTTGACGCTTTCCAGATCGTAGCGGGCAAGAAGCGGCTTCCCACACTTTGGACACACAGTATGCAGCGTCTCCGCATTGAAGGTGCTTCCGCAGTAGCCGCATTCCAGGTGAGTGAGGTAACTCATAAATTCTCCTTACTTATCAGTAAGTGTCTTCTTGATGGAAGCGACCATCCCCGCGGTATCGAGGCCGTACTCGGAAAGGAGCTTATCAGCCGGTCCGGATTGCCCGAAGCGGTCGTGCACCCCCACGCGCAGGACGCGGGTGGGTAGATTCTCGGAGAGGAGCTCACACACGGCACTCCCCAGTCCGCCATTTACCTGGTGTTCCTCCGCAGTAACGACAAGACCGGTCTTCACGGCCGAACTCAAGAGCGTTTCAGCATCGAGCGGCTTGATCGTGGAAACGTTCACCACTTCGACGGAGATCCCGTCTTTTGCAAGCTCATCGCGTGCCTCCAGCGCGGCGGAGACCATCACCCCACAGGCGAAGACTGATACGTCGCTCCCCTCCGCAAGGACGTTCGCTCTCCCCAGTTCAAACTGATAGTCATCTGGGAGGATGACTGGGAACTTGGCCCGTGCCAGGCGCACGTATACTGGTCCGTCGTCGTACCCAGCAACGAAACGGGTCACGGCCGATGCCTCGACCGCATCAGCGGGAACGATCACCGTCATGTTCGGCAGCACGCGCATGTTTGATATGTCTTCCAGCATCTGGTGGCTCGCCCCATCCTCGCCAACGGTGAGGCCGGCGTGGGTGGCGACGATGCGCACGGGCACCTTGGGATAGGCAATTACCTGCCGGATCTGCTCCCACGCCTTTCCGGTGGCAAACATGGCAAACGTCGATGCAAACGGGCGATACCCGCTCATCGCCATGCCGGCAGCGATCCCCATCATGTCCGCCTCAGCGACACCGATGTTGAAGAAGCGCTGTGGGTGTTCTTTGGCGAAGATACCGGTCTTGGTCGAGCCGGCGAGGTCGGCAGTTAAAACGACAATCCGGTCGTCTTCATGCCCCAGTTCCGCGAGCGTCTTTCCGTATGCGTCACGCGTTCCTTCGTAGCGATCGAACGTCACTTTGGCACTCCTTCCCAGTCTTTTAAGAATCTCTCTATTCCTACATCGGTCAAGGGATGATTAAACAGCTTCTTCAGGATCTTGTACGGGACGGTGGCAATCTGGGCGCCGAGGAGGGCCGCGTCGAGGACGTGCTGCGGATGGCGGACGCTGGCCACGATGACTTCGGTTTCGAACGCGTACTCATCGTAGATATCGAGGATCTGGGAGACAAGCTCCATCCCGTCTCCACCGACATCGTCGATCCGTCCCACGAATGGGGATACGAAGGCCGCTCCGCACTTTGCCGCCACCAACGCCTGATTTGGCGAGAAGACGAGGGTGACGTTCGTGCGGATCCCCGCCTCAGACAGGCCGACAACTGCCTTCATCCCTTCCTCGGTCATCGGTATCTTGATCACGACGTTCTCGTGAATCTTTGAAAGCTCCTTCCCCTGCTCGATCATCCCCTTCGCATCCATCGCCGTCGCCTCGGCGCTCACCGGGCCGTCGACGATGTCGCAGATCCCGGCGATGATCTGCTCAAACGGACGCTTCTCCCGCGCGACGAGCGACGGATTCGTCGTCACACCGTCGATCAGCCACGCCATCTCGCGAATCTCGGAAACATTAGCCGTGTCAATGAAGAACTTCATTACTCCTCCTTTTCCTTGTGCAAAGATCGTACCTGAGCCAAGTTTACTCGGTCGGCACCGGGTTTCCCATCGATCTCCTTCGGTGTCTCCAGGATGAACGGCAGGTCGCGCAGAGCTGGGTGATTGACCACCCGTGATATGCCCACAATCCCGATCTCTCCACCTCCGACATGCGCGTGCCGATCGCGCCTGGAGCCGAGCGGGAACTTGGAGTCGTTCAGGTGGATCAGTTCGAGGTGGTTTAGGCCGATCTCACTGTCAAACTCATCGAGCGTCTTTGCAAGGCCATTCGAGGTACGCAACTCGTAACCGGCGGCAAACGCGTGGCAGGTATCGAAGCAGACGCCAGCGCGGCTTGGATCAGAAAGATTGCGAATGATCTCTCCCAGCTCCGAGAACTTAGTTCCCATCGTCGTCCCCGCTCCGGCCGTGTTCTCAAGGAGCACCCGCACACTTGGATACTCTCTTGCGATATCGGAACAAAGAGCGCGGTTGAGCGCAGAGGTTATTCGTGCGATCCCCGCTTCAACGCCGCTACCCACGTGCGCGCCGATGTGGGTGACGATCTGATCGATCCCGAGCATCCCCGCACGCCGAATCTCCTCTTGCAGTGAGATGATCGAGCGCTCGTACAGCGCGTCATCCGGGCTGGCCAGGTTCAGCAGGTACATCGTGTGGATGACGATGAACTCGACTGATGAGCGCGCGAACCGTTCCCGAAAGGCCGTGGCAATTTCGCCCGTGATCTCCTTCATCCGCCACGAGGAGGCGTTGTGGGAGAAGATCTGGATCGCATTCATCCCGAGTGATTCCGCTTCATCGATCGCTGCAGGGAACCCCTTTCCGATCGATAGGTGACAGCCAAGGAGCATTGTACCTCCTCACACGCAGATTGGATCACCATTATCTGCCTGCGAGGAGGAACTCACAACTGGAGGCGAAGCTACGAACTACTTGCTACGGCGTTTGCGGCATCGACCAAGCCGGCACCAAACTGGCGATCGGTTCCGCGGCTTCCCAGATCAATCGACGTTTTCTTGAGGAGCGCCACAGCCTGCGAGCTTGATATCCCAGGATGCGAGGAGAGGATGAGGGCGAGGGTGCCTGCCACGTGCGGTGCGGCAAACGATGTCCCCGAGCTCGTGCCTGCGTACCCACCGGGGAAGATTGAGGTGACCTTCTCCCCGGGAGCGGCGATGGCAACGTCGGGCCCGTAGTTGCTGAAGCTTGCTAAGTGATCGTTGCGATCAGTTGCGGAGACCGCAAGGACGGTTGGATACCTGCCCGGATAGCTCACCCGGGATTTGCCGTCATTTCCCGCGATGCCGACGACAATCACTCCGTGTTGGGCTGCGCGTCTGAGTGCCTGTTCGAGAATGAGAGGCGGCTTGCCGTTTGAGTAGATGCTCATGTTTATGATGTCCGCTCCGTTGTCGACCGCATAGTCGATCGCACGAGCGAACTTCTTCCAATCCGACGCGTAGAACAGATTCTTCGAGTCTAGTAGGCGCAAATCCATGATCCGCACTCCGGGGGCGACTCCGGCGGCCTTGTCTTTGCCGGGTTGAGCGGCGATGATCCCCGCGACGAACGTCCCGTGCCAGTGAATCTTCGTCCCGACGAGCGAGCTGTTGTCGTTATCGCGGAAGTCCCAGCCGTGCACGTCATCGATATAGCCGTTGTGATCATCATCGATTCCGTTCCCCGGGATTTCACCCGGATTTGTCCAGATCTTTCCTTGCAATTGTGGCACCGTCGTATCGATTCCAGAGTCGATCACCGCGACGACAACGTTTTTCGATCCTGTAGTGCGCGTCCACGCCTGCGGCGCTTGGATTCGCTCGATTCCCCACGACAAAGCATTGAGACTGCCTAACGTGATCGATCCGGTCGTTCCAGCTCCACCAGCGATGATCGGACCATTCGATCCGGTCAGGATGAGCATGAGGATAAGAGAGATCCCCACTATTCCTAGAAACGTGTTGCGTTTTCTTGTGTTCATCTTCGGCGGCCCGGCTGCCCGCATGGGGCCCGTGGCTTTGCGTCCCCTCCTCGCGAAGGATTTGCCCTTATCGGATTGATTACATCGTTCAATCCTATTATCTAGGTTTAACCATCATATTGATTATACCTCTTTCCCCGATTGCGTAGACAAGACCTCTTGCCAAGCAGGACCTGGACGGATAACCTAAGCCTGCGAGGAGGCGTGATCAGGATGAAATACGATGCAGCGATAATCGGTGCCGGCCCGGGGGGATACGTTGCCGCGATTCGCATGGCACAGCTCAAGCTGAAGGTTGCGCTCATCGAAGAGCGCGATCTTGGTGGCGTTTGCCTCAATCGGGGCTGTATTCCCACAAAGGCACTCTACTCGGCGACCAAGCTGATCGAGCGGGCGGAGAGTGCACGTTCTATGGGCATCTCATTTGCTTCACCCAACATCGATCTCTCCGCGCTCGCCACGTGGAAGGACGGCGTCGTCTTACGCCTAGTGAATGGCGTTGCTACACTCCTCAAAGCAAACAAGGTGACTGTCATCCAAGCTCGCGGTACGTTTGCCGCGCGGGGGAGAATCGATCTCTCCACTGGTGAGACGGTGGAAGCCGAGAGAATCGTGATTGCCACCGGATCATCCCCGATTGAAATCCCCGGCTTCAGCTTCGACCATCCCCGCATCTGGTCATCCGACGACGCCCTGGCACTGTCCGAGGTGCCGGAGAGGTTGGTGGTGATCGGTGGCGGGGTGATCGGCCTGGAGATCGCCACGATCTACAACCGCCTCGGAAGTGAGGTGACGATCCTGGAGATGATGCCGGAAATCCTCCCCGGGATAGACATCGATCGGCGCACCCTAGCCACGCTGAAACGCGCGCTTAAGGCGCAGGGGATTGCAATCCAGACCAACACTGCCGCTTCTTCTTTGGAGGAGACGGCAGACGGTGCGATTGTCCACACGAAGAACGATGAAACAATCCCTGCGGATCGCGTTCTCCTTGCTGTGGGACGACGGCCGAATTCGCGCGGTATTGGCCTGGAGAACGTGGGTATCGGGCCCGATCGCCGCGGCTTCATCGAAATCGATGAAGACCTGCAGACGAGCGCTCCTGGCGTGTACGCAATCGGTGATCTCGTGCTCGGCCCGATGCTCGCGCATAGGGCATCGAACGATGCGCTCGTACTGGCCGAATACCTGGCCAAAGGGGCGAACGCGGTACCCGGTGGAAGGGAGCGCGTGATCCCGCAGGCAATATTCACCGATCCCGAGATCGCCTCCGTGGGGCTATCCGAGGCACGCGCCAAACAGGAAGGAATCGACGTCATCATCGGTCGCTTCCCGTACGCCGCATTGGGCAAGGCTCTGGGGATGAACGAGCCGGATGGCTTCTTCCAGGTGGTCGCCGAGGCGGATTCTCATCGCCTCATCGGTACGCAGATCGTCGGAGCGGACGCCTCATCACTTATCTCTGAGGCATCCATTGCAGTGCAGAACAATTTGCCTCTGGAGGCGATCGCCGACAGCGTGCATGCCCACCCAACCCTGCCTGAGGGATTGAAGGAGGCAGCGGAGGCTGCCCTCGGACGGGCGATCCACGCGGTCAATCGGTGATAGGAGACAGGATTACGGATTAGCGGGGTAAGGGTTAAGCGTTCCGTATCGTGTCGAGTGGGTAGATGTAGGCGCAATAGAACCAGTGCATCTCGCAAAGACTTGAAGCAGTAGCGGGTAATGAGTAACAAGCAAGAGTATTCTCTCGCAAAGGTCTGTCTGCCTGCGAACAACAGACAGGGCAGAGAACGCCAAGGAAAACGCTAGAATGGGGAAAGAACAAGAACAGAAGGCATTTCTTGGCGATCTTGATGTCGCGACACCTTGGTATCGCTATACCTTGGCGTCTTGAGTGAGTGTAACGAACGGGCGAGAGGCCAGCCTTCTATCATTTATGGTCACAGGGTTGTTACCCACTCGAAACGACAAAGGGCACAAAATCCGACGTCTCCCCGCCCTAACCTTCTGAAGACGAAGAAAGCTAGAACATTGTCTTGATTTCTTCCATAGCTGCAAGGTAAGATCCACTGAAGGTGAACTAGCATGAAGAAGAAACTTGGTACCGCGCTGGATGAGGACGTTATCACCGAGCTGAAGGTTCTTGCCGCTAAGGAAGACAAGAAGCTTTCCTGGCTCATTGAGGATGCCCTACGTCAGTATCTCAAGCGCAAGCAGGGCGGGGTGGTGCGTAAGACTAAAGGCTCATTGAAGGCTTCGTCTCGGGTTGTCCAAGCTATCCTGGAGGAAGATGAGTTCTATGCCTCCTGAAGAGAAGGCACTCCCACTTCCGGAGTTGCCTGCCGGGCAGACAGTCTTCATCGACGCCAACATCTTCATCTACCACTTCACCGGCCTCTCGCAGGAATGCTCGGGCTTTCTGGAGCGGTGCGAACGAGGAGAGCTTTGGGGAATCACCGCAGTGCCCATCTTATTGAAAGTTCTCCATCGGCTGATGATGATCGAGGCTGTGACCAAGAAGCTGGTTACGCCAGGGAACGTAGCGAAGAAGCTTCGGAAGAGGCTTGATGTGGTGAAGCAGCTCGCTGATTATCAGACCCAGACCGAGGCGATCCTGGAAATGGGCATCGAAGTGGTAGGACTAACCTCAGATGCTCTGAAGACTAGCTACATCTACCGCAAGCGGGACGGACTGTTGGTCAACGACTCTCTGACAGCGGCCGTGATGGAGGCGGAAGGAATCTTGGATCTCGTTACTGCCGATCCCGATTGCACACGGGTGGAGGGACTTCGCGTCTATAGCCCCCTGGATCTTGTCAGAAGTTGAGAGCGCTAGTCCTCTTCTCAATGTAAAGTCTCCTTCCAGGGACATAACAGACGTTTTCCGTTCGGTAGATTGCGTGCTCTTCTCTTAATGGGTCCCCTTGGAAAGGGCCTATCGTTCCCTCTGGGTGGCGCGATGTTCGAGGGGGATGTAGTATTCGGAGAGGGTCTTAGTACAGTCCCTCAACTGAGAAACTGGCAGGGCGATCGCTGAAAAGACGGCATTCAAGACAAAAACTTGAGAAGAACTGGTGTTGTGTCAGCAGAATTCGTGACACGTATGGTTTTAGATGGAGTGTTAATAACATATTTTTATTCCTTGCGCCTCCATCGCCTCGATCTTCTTGATCACCGGGGAACCCGACACCAAATTAAAGGGATTTCCCTCGAGATTCACGGTCTCACCCGCTACGAGCTTGGAGCCGCTTGCCAGTGGCTGATATCCGTAATCGCGTTGTTGGCCAGATTGAGATGAGGATACTTGCATGAAGCATCGGCCCACTTACCAAGAATGGGCACCCACACCTGTTTTGCAATGTTCGCGGGATTCATGCTAGGGAGTAACGTTATATCTTCGATTCGATTTCCGTCGAGCCACAAGCTCTTAAGGTTTCCAAAATGTGCTAGTAGACTGATAGTGCTGATCTGGTTGTTGGATAGATATAGGTACGTAAGCTGCGTCAGTCCCGTCATGGCGCTGATATCGTTGATCTGATTGTTGGATAAGTCCAAAACCGTAAGCTTAGTCAACCCTGCCAGGGCATTGATATCGTTGATCTGATTGTTGGATAAGACCAGGTTCGTTAGCTGTGTCATCCTTGCCAGAGTGTTTACGTCCCTGAGCTGCAAGTCGGACAGCTTCAGCTGTTTAAGCTGCGCTATCTTCGCTAGAGGACTGATATCGTTGATCTGATTACTAGATAAGTCCAGGACTGCAACCTTAGTCAATTCCGTCAGGACATGGATATCGCTGATCTGGTTCTCAGGTAGCCATAGCCGTTCAAGTTGCGTCATCCTCGCCAGGGCACTGATATCACTAATCCGGTTGTGGGATAGGTCCAGGACCGTAAGTTTAGTGATCCCCGCCAGAGGGCTAATATCGTTGATCTGGTTATGGTATAAGTATAAGTACGTAAGGTTCTTCATCTCTCTCAGAGTGCTGATATCATTGATCTGATTGTCAAATAAGTTCAGCCACTCAAGCTGTGCTAACTTCGCTAGGGGGCTGATGTCGCTGATTTGGTTGTGGGGTAAGTCCAAGTCCGTAAGCTTCATCATCCCCGCCAGGGCACTAATGTCACTGATCTTGTTACCACTAAGATTTAGTCTTTCAAGAGACTGGCAGTGTTCTAGACCGCTCAGGTCTTTAATCCCTTGATAAGCAGCGTCCAGTTCGGTGAGCTGCGATAGGGCGGAGGCATAAATATCCCCTGTCGGCTTCTGAATTGCCTCCCGGATAGCTGCCTCCAGGTTTGAGTCAGCGAACTTCACCACTTGTTGCGCGCAAGCACTGAGGCTACCCGCAACAAGAATAGCCAGTAGAAAACTCAGGATTCCCTGCTTCATCGCTCGCACCTCCATCCCATAATATAACCGGTCGTAGTCAATCAGGTCAATGCTGGCTCTGGTTTTTCCGGGAACATAACACTTATTTTTCTACTCAGTAGAGCAGCTATTTTTTAATGGTTTCCTTGAAAAGCCTCCATTCTTTTGTCAGAATGGTGCCAGGGCTGGAGGATGTAGTATTTGGAGAGGGTCTTACTGCATCCTCTTAAGTGAGCAGATGACGGGGCCCACCTTGTGGCGTGGGGGTCCCTCGTGACCGCCGAAGGAGTCATCAAGCGTTCGTTGAAGAAATGACCTGCCGAGCGGAAGCCGAAGAGAAATAGGTATTGTGCCCCCAGAACTCCTGTGAGACTAGCAATCCTCGCCGACAACCTTTCCTCCTGTTTCCTAATCGTCGATGTTGGAAGTCCATTTCGGGGCTTCTGGTGGCATTTGGACAAACACTTCTTCGGCCCTGTAGACATATATGCGATCACAGTGTGGGCAAGTCTCAAACCTGTGCACCTGTTTTACGTCCTCAGGGGATTCCGAATGAATGATGCTTCTTAGGTTCCTTGCCTCCTGACTAGTCTCTGCCAGTATCAGGTCGGCTAGGGCTTTGACTGCTTCTTTCCGTGATGCATATTCAACACAACCTTTTTCTTTTACAAGAGAGATGATTGTGAATGCCTCCCGGCAATCTTGATTCTTGCAATTGACCTGGAGCTTGTAAGTCTCCTCGCTCATTCTATCGCCCCCTCTTCGCCTGGCTGATTGGTGACAATTGTTCTTGGCCGTCAGCGACAAGTATCTTTTCCGCTCAACCATGATAACACAAACTTCTCCGAAATACTAGGAGACTGGATTTCCCCGGGGATAACACTCATTTTACCATTCAGTAGATCACTTGCTTGTTAATGATTTTCCTTGAAAGTCTTCGTTGTTTCTTAAGAATGACACCCGGGGCCTGGGAAATGTAGTATTATTGGGGGAGGGTCCTAGTACAACTCCCTCAACTGAGAAGCCGCCAGAGCGAGCACTGAAGGGACAGCCTGCAAGACGGAAAATTAGGAGGAAATAGGTATTGTGTCTCCGAATTTTCAGGCACAAGGGGTGGACTAGGCGGACCGATTCGCCTAGATCGTTGCCCATGCCAAGAGCGAGCGTCTCTTTGGGGCGCAGATCATCGGAGCTGGGGCATCAAAATTGATTGCAGAGGCCGCCCTTGGCTGGGCGATCCACGCGATCAATCACCCAACATAGAGAAAGCGTGGGAGAAAGGAGGTATCTGAACGCGAGTCTGCCTTGTTGGAGGATGAGAAGGCTCCAATCACAGTCACAATCACAGTCACTTGACAATCGCATTCTGTTTGTTAGTATTGTCGTAGCGAGACACGATACTGAAGTTGGTGAGAAACATGTCGAAGTTCGTGAAGGCCTTGAAGAAAGGCTTAGTTGGGTTTGGGAGGATATTACTAGGTTCAGCATGTCTTGTTCTCACAGGCATTATTGGAGAGGCATATTTTGGATGGGCCATTTTCCCAGGCAGCGAGGGACATGTTCCAATACTTAAGTTTATCTTACTTCTGTTAGTGGTCAGTTTTGTTCTTGTCGGTCCTTTTGTTGCATTGAAAACCATATGGTCTTTACGGAAGTTACGCCCCTACGTCGAGAGGCTAGAAGACACAATTGACATGGCTTATACAATTGTCTATTCCACGCCTGATGAATACGTAAAGGAAGCGCTCAAGGATGTCTTTCGATATCAAGGAGTTGGACAAAACAATCAGGAGAATCCGTCGTCACAGAACAAGGTCTTCTTCAGGCCTCTAATAGACACACTACAAGACTCTCCGGACGGTGATGCCTCGGACGTAATATCACGTGAGTCTTCCTCAGACACAAAGCCAGATTCCTAAAGGAGTGTAGACTCTTGAGATATCATCTTTCCTCCGAGCAGTTTCTGGTGAGAACAAAAAAAGGAAAGGTGCCGTATATTAGTCAGACGATGTCTCTACAGATAAAGCGATGCCCTCCTTAACTAATCCCTTGGCTTGGTGATTCTCCTCGATGTGTATAATTGCCGGAATCAGGAAACCGATAAGCCCGACCGTGATACACAAGATGCCAGCGATGACAAACCATATTTGTACACCGAGCCAGTCGCTGACCGGCCCAGCGACAGCAAGTCCAAGGGGAGAAGAGAGCGAGATTAGACTCCCGAGCAAGGCGAACACTCGCCCCTGCATTTCCGGCGCCACAGTGGTCTGGAAGATGGCCATGATCGGCCCATCGGCCATTGGAATCGTCAGCCCAATCACGAATACACTGCCAATGGCGGAGATCGGAAGAGCGTCGTGTAGGGAAAGAGTGTAGATCTCGGTGGTCGCCGTATCATTAAAAAAAAAAAAAAGAACAACAACAAATAAAAAAAACAAAAAAAAAAAGTAACAAAAAAAAGATGAAAACACATCTGCTAACTCTAAGTCGCGCACGAGACACAATAATCACACGACAGCGTCTCTCCGTA
>CAJVYM010000028.1 GCA_913009415.1 uncultured bacterium | reverse complement strand
CCACCCCACGCTCTTCCGATCTCCCCGATAACCCCATCAGACATTTCTCTTGCTCTTCGTATCTCCTTTCTCAGAGCTCTCTTGTTGGCCTCTCTATAATTCGTCTTGAAATCAGGCTCAAGCATCCCAATAGCAGCAGCACCAATGACTCCGATACCTCCTTCATTGGCTACCGCTGTGGCCAGGCCGGATAGAGATATCCCAACGCTCATTCCCCCCTGAACAATTGGTATCCTTGCCTCCAGTTCACCTATTTTTAGGCTTGGGATCTTCGCTAAGTTCATAAAAGGTCACTTTCCTATTAAATGTAGGTACTTAACTACTTGTTAAGTATCATATTCACATAATGCCCATTCGATACTAATTTGATTTTACCCCTAGAAAACCGTCGTTGTCAACACTCGCGTGCACGAAAGTCTTGATATAATAGGCTCTAAACCCTGGTCATTGCAAGCGGTTCCTTATCGTCTTGAGTGGGTGTTTGAGAACATGGTGCGTAATAGAGAGCAGGCAAGAGAGAAACGCGGAACGCGGAGCTCGGAATGCGGAAGAAGTGAGCGTGATGAGACAGAACTCCCTAGGTTGATGCTGTAAGCTGATGGCTGAAGGCTGATATCGCCTTGGCGAGCTTCAGCGAGTGACCACGAGATAAGAAAAGGGAGGGCTGTTAGCCCCCCCCAAAAAGCGTGATCGCTATTTCTTAAAGTTTGCCAATACGGCATCAGCTTGCTGTTGAGCCTTTTCCAAGGCTTGTTCAGGTGTAACCTCTCCCAAAACTGCGCGAGCCAGTTGATCAAACAGGATCTTGGTTACCTTTGCGCGCTCGTAGCAGGAGAACTCTTTGTGAGCGTACTTGAGCTGATCGCGAGCGACAAGGTATTCTGGGTGGGAAGAGGTGAAGTTAAGCATCGCTGGAGTGGTGTATGCCGAGCTTCGTACCGCGATGTACCCAGAAGCGATCGACCAGTCCGCTGCCTTCTCCGGAGATGTCATCCAGCGGATGAATTCCCAGGCCGCTTTTTGATGATCCGCGGGGATCCCCTTGAACACGTAGAAGTTACCTCCACCCGTGGGCGTTCCGTAACATGACAGCCCGGGCATAGGGGCTACGCCGACGCTGAAGCTGGCGTTCTTGAGCATGTTTGTCAGGCTTCCAGTTGAGTGGTAAACCATACTAGCGCGCCCGGCCAGGAAGTCGGATGGGACGGTTCCCCAGTTGATGGCACCGTTTGGCATGATCTTGTAGACCGTCGATAGATCCTTGAAGAAGTTCAGCGCAGCCAAGATGTGTTGGCTGGTGAAGTTAACAGCGGTTCCATCGTCGCTGACGATATTCACCGGGTTGCAACTGGGGCAACCCGTCTGATAGATGAACGCTTCGAAGTTCCAAATGAACCCACCGCTGAACGGGACCTCAAACCCCCAACGAGCAACCGTGCCGTCGGCGTTCAGCTTAAGGAGCTTCTTCCCGTACGCCACTAGATCATCCCACGTAGTAGGCGGCTTGTTGGGATCAAGTCCGACCTCTGCAAACATGTCCTCGTTGTAGTAGAGGATGGGTGTGCTTCTCTGGAACCGACTCGACCATATGTCGCCGTCCAACCGTGAGTTAGTCATCAGGGCAGGGAAGAAATCGCTTATGTAGGCTTGACCATCAGCGTCACCCTGGATGAATTTATCAAGCGGCGTTATTGCATCGAGCGCCTTCAGCGTGTATAGGTCAGTGGACAGTAAGGATCGCCACGTCAGGTGGAGTGCCTCCCATGGTCGCTGCTTGCACCTTGAGGAGAGTGTCGTTGTACCCTCCAGCGAAGACCGGCGAGACCTGAATATCTGGATGTGAGGAGTTGCACTCCTGCACCATCGAATCGATTACCTGAGCGAGGGGGCCAGAGACAGAGACCGGGTAGTAGAACGTGAGGTTTACCGGAGCAGCCATCGTCATTACACCCACGCCAAACAGCGCGCCAAGCAGAACAAGTGTCGCAAATAGGCCCTTCAACTTCAACATCTTACCTTCCTCCTTTTTCTAGTGATGTGGGTTCTTAAAGCCACTACTGTTCCTTGGTATCACCTCCTTTATCCCTTGATTCCTGACTGAGCGTAGATCCGGATGAACCAACGCTGGAAAACTACGAAGATAACTAGCAAAGGAACAACCACGATGATTAGGGCAGCGGACATCAGCGGCCAGTCGTATCCTGATTCCTGCGACTTGAACGCGGTGGCAAGTCCCAAGGTTAATGTCCGCTTCCCCGCGGAATTGATTACAACGAGTGGCCAGATGAACTCGTTCCAATGGAAAATAATAGAATTAAGAGCAAAAGCGATGAATACTGGTTTTATCAGCGGAAGATAAACGTACCAGATCAATCTAAGCCACCCACATCCGTCGATGCGCCCCGCGTCTTCAAGCTCTTGCGGAACAGTTCGGAAAGCCTGCCGGAGAAGGAATGTCCCGAACGCTGACGCTGCGTAGGGAAGCATCAACGCAAGTTTGTTGTTGATGAGCCTCATGCTCTTAATTGTGATGTAGTTGGAAAATATTAAGGCCGCAACTAGAAGCATGAGCTGAATGAGTAACACGTAGAACAAGAAGTCGCGTCCGCGAAATTTGAGGCGCGCAAAAGCGTATGCAGCAAGGACAATGGTCAGTATTTGGAGCAAGAAAGTCCCCAGCACCACTTCGATCGTGTTCACGTAGTACGTCCCCCACGGCGCCAGTTGGAACGCGCAGCTAAAGTTATCCCAGGTAGGGTGCGTGGTAGTCCAATGTGGAACCAAGCTCAACGTCTCAGAGACAGGGCGGATCGCTGTCAAGATGATCCAAAGGAGTAGAACCAGCCAGATTCCAAGAACGACGATGACCCCCAGTATCATAAACGCGTTCCAAAGGTACTTCCGCCTATTCATAGTTCATCCCTCGTTCGAATACCCGGAATGCCAGGAATGTACCAGAGATCAAGATCAAAATCTGAATGACGGTGAGCACGGAAGCCTGCCCCAAGTTCCAATACTCGAACGCTGTTTGGTATATATGAAATACAAGGATGTTCGTGGAGTCGAGCGGTCCTCCGTCCCGGGTCATGATAAACACCTGGTCGACCCACTGCACAGAACCAATAAATGCCATCACAAGAACAAACAGAGTAATTGACTTAAGCAGGGGGAAAGTGATATAGCGGAACTTCTGGAACGCATTAGCCCCTTCAAGCAGTGCTGTTTCATAATACTCGGGGGAGATATTCTGTAGCCCGGCCAAGAAGAAGATCATGAAGTAACCGGCCTGTTTCCAGATTGATACGAACGCTAACGCCTGCAGGGCAATCCTCGGGTCCTCCAAAAAGCGGATGTTCGGAATTCCCAACTTGCCGAGGTAATAGGGAACGAGGCCGTATGACGGGATGAACAGAAATACCCATATTGCTCCCAAAGCAACGGTTGGAAGTACTGAAGGGTAATAGACAGACAACCGCAGGAAAGATATCCCGCGCAGAGCCCGGTTGAGAAAAACCGCCAGAAGCATACCCAGCGCGATACTCGGGATGATCGTCTCTGCCTCAAACAAGAAGGTATTGACTAAGATCTTCTAAGTTACAGGATCTCTGAATACTGTGGCATAGGTTGCAAATCCAGCGAATACCTTATGTGGCGTATAAAGGTTCTACCTAAAGAAACTGTAATATATTGTTTTAATTACGGGAAGATACGTGAATAATCCGAGGAAGACAAAGGAAGGAAGGATCAACAGATAAGGCTTGATGCGATTACGACCTAGCACTTGACCACCGCCTGCCTCTAGAATTTGAACTTCATACTATACAGTGAAGTCTATCTTGAATCAATGGCTAAGTCGCCCCACACAAGATGAGCATGAAACAGGGGGTGCTTCTCAATGGCCGGTCGGAGAGCAAGCTGACAGCGAAGCAGTGCCGGTTCTAAGCCTTTACCCGCACGTACCAGCCAATCTTGGTAGCACTGTACAATCCTCTATTTACTACAAGACAAGGACTAATCTACTCCCACTGACTGAATTTGCTTACAAGACAAAGGAGTATAGTAATTCTAGTTATTCGTTAAACCTGGCTTGCACAAGTTCTCAGTCGTGGAGATCATAGCTCCGTCTCTCCCCTCTCTGGCTCGGCGTTTCTTCTCCTCGATTCGCTCTAACGCTGCCTCCAGTCGCTCCCTCCGCTCCTCCCGCGTTCGCAGCCCCTCTTTAGAGTGAACTCGTCACTTCCAAACCGGGCCAGACTGTCGTCCTTTACCCGCTCTACTATCGATGCCGGAAGGTATGTCTGCTGTTCATTTTGGTTGATCGAGGGGCATGAACCGGTATAATCCTGCCTGTATTTAATCTGGGGGTGTAGCTCTAACTGGGAGAGCGCCCGCCTTGCACGCGGGAGGCTGGCGGTTCGAATCCGCTCACCTCCACAGAGTTTTCCATGTGCCTGCCACTTGGAGCCTCGGTTTATTGGCTTCACGCTCTGCAGAGCCGTTATTCGTACGTCGAGCACTCGGTTGAGTATTGGCGAATAACCAATTGTGCCATCAAGCTGATGCATTGCGATAAGACTGTGCTCCTTATGATGGCTTGGAGGAGACAATACCAAATACTAAAGTTGCGCTGTTACAATACATGGCAAAGGATATGGATCTACCCGCCAACATGGCCAAAGGGATCGAGCTTTGCCGAGCTGCAAAGGAGATGGGGGCAGACATCGCGCTGTTCCCCGAGATGTGGAGCATCGGATACTCCTTTCCTGATCCCTCTGACGAGCGGTCTATCAGAGAATGGAAGGAGCTGGCAGTCGGCACTCAAAGCGAATTTCTAAAGCATTTCCGGGATCTGTCAGCGGAGTTGTCGATGGCGATCGCGGTGACGTACCTTCAGAAGTGGGAAGGTTCCCCACGAAATGCTGTCGCGATCATCGACCGCCACGGTGCACACGTGCGACTTCAGCGTTGAATCATTACTTACCCCGGGAGACTCCTTCCCCGTCGTTTCACTCGATACACAAAACGGAGAAGTTCAGGTCGGCGCGATGATCTGTTACGATCGAGAGTTTCCCGAGAGCGCACGGATGCTGATGCTTGAGGGAGCAGAGTTGATCCTCGTTCCAAACGCTTGCCCTCTCGAGCAGAACCGCATCGGTCAGTTCAAGGCACGAGCTTTCGAGAACATGGTCGCTCTTGCGATGAGCAACTACCCTTCGCCGGGATGCAACGGCCACTCGATGGCGGTCAGCCCGATTGCCTTTGACGCGCAAGAGCATTCCCAGGATGTCACGCTTGTCGAGGCGGACGATAACGAGGGGATCTGGCTAGCGAGCTTCGACATGGATGCAATCCGCGAATATAGGCATCGCGAGACGTGGGGCGACGCGTACCGAAAGCCGGGGGCGTACAAAGGGATCGACTCACTCGAGGCCCACGATCCGTTTCGCCGCAGCGATTCCCGGCGCTGATCACTCAGTTCATTCTATCATTGGTGGCCTGCGTTACTCGCGACAAGAAGACGCGTTCACACGCAGGGCTCCCACAGCTTCTCCATCCCATCCTCACAACGAGCGGGTACTGTGGTAATTACTGATTGCAGCAAAGGAGAAGCTAAATGAAGATGAGGACCAAAACACTGGGTGCGATATTGGCTATCAGCCTGCTGTTTAGCGGAGTGGTGGTAATCGCCGGCGGAACCATCGGAGCAAATGATGGAAATCTTGTGCCGATCCACCGAGGAGAAGCGTGCCGCGACACAATGATGGAGAATCTGGGGCTCCCTGAGGAGGAGATCGATCAATTGGTAAGGAATGCTACACTGGCTAACAGCTGATTCTACACCCCGTAGGGTATGATACACGTTCTTCATCATTAGAATAACAGAGCTTAGTGAGGGTAACTATAATTATTCAGTGTGAAAAGAAGTGCGCGCAAAATGAGTTGATCATTACTGTACTGATCGTTAGTCTTGGAGCTATCGGGTTGCCCGTCGGGTGTACGGCCAAGTGCGTCGCTTGATGAGTCACCCGATCATAGAGGGGTAACGATGGCCGAGACTAACGATGTACAGCCGATGACTGGCCCAAGCGTTCCATCGGAGCAAGAGAGAGTCAAAGAAGCGATCTTCGCCGGCGGATGCTTCTGGTGTATGGAGTCGATATTCCAGCCGTTACCCAGGGTTGTCGATGTCACATCCGGGACACTGGAGGAAGCGTGGTCGATCCAACGTATGAACAGGTCTCGAGCGGGATAACCGGACACTTCGAGTCCATCCTCGTACACTATGACCCGATTCAGATTTCGTATGAGGAGCTGCTCGACGTCTTCTGGCGACACATCGACCCTACCGATACGGGAGGTCAGTTCTACGATCAAGGCAGTCAGTACCGCACGGCGATCTTCTACTCAAGCGATGAGCAGAAGCGCCTTGCGGAGGAGTCCAAGGAAGCTCTGGGTGACTCGGGCATCTTCGACAAGCCCATCGCTACGCTGATCCTCCCCGCTCAAAAATTCTACCCCGCCGAGGAGTATCACCAGGACTACTACATAAAGAATGCCGCTCGCTTCAACTCCTATCGCGCGGCGTCGGGGCGAGAGGCCTTCTCTGATAGGGCTTGGGCGGGGCACGAGGATTTCTCCTTCTTTCCTAAGGAAGATAGACCATGGATGCACTTTGAGAAGCCCTCTTCAGAGGAACTGAAACAAACATTGACACCGCTCCAGTACTCCGTAACGCAGGAAAACGGGACCGAGCCGCCGTTTGATAATGAATACTGGAACAATCACCAGGAAGGGATTTACGTGGATGTCGTATCGGGCGAGCCGCTGTTCAGTTCAAAGGATAAGTTCGATTCTGGCACGGGTTGGCCAAGTTTCACCAAGTCGATTGTGCCGGGGGCGGTTGTAGAGAGGGAAGATGTAAGCCTACATCCAGTGCGCAAGGGGGTGCGCAGCCGCTACGGTGATTCGCACCTCGGGCACGTCTTTCAGGACAGCCCGCCGCCAACGGGAAAGCGCTACTGTATGAACTCGGCCGCCCTGCGGTTCATCCCCAAAGATGACTTGGAGAAAGAGGGGTACGGGGAATACCTGTGGTTGTTTAAGTAGCGCTTTCCACACGCAAAGAAAGGCGGCCTTATGAAAGGGTTCCTTGCCATTTCGAGTGGGTAATGGATTCCTGAGTGTAAATGATAAAAAATATTCTCTGGCCTATTTGGTGTACTTTCAGTTAATGGCGGGACAGGACTCGACGTTACACAAGCCCCTCGCTTTCGTAGCGTGGCAGCTCGTCTGCCACGTTGAGACGCAACTCGATAACACAACATTGGCCACAGTGATCGCCAAAAAAAGCTTCTTGAACTGCTCTATTCTTTCTTCGCGGATTCCTGTGCTGGCTAGACCTTTGCACGCGACTATCTGTTGTGTATCGTATATCTAGCTACCCATTCGAAAGGACAAGGAGCCAATACTTTCCGTTCATCAGTCATCCCCCCTGTAGCGATCGCGGGAATTAGGTCTGCAGTTGTCATAGTAATCTCAGTGGAAACGCCTTGATCCTATGCGGACAGCAGAGTACACCAGCGCCGCAAACAGAAGCAAGCCTCCGATTCACCAAAAGAACATTCCTTCGCCGTATCCCATCATTCCGTATCCCCACATGGTTCCTCCTTATCATGTTGTTTTATTTCCCTATCCCACCTGGGGTGGGCTATGCGAAAACTATAGCAACTCCCTCCCCTCTTGTCAAGGAACAAGCAGCTATGTCATTCCAGCCCAGAAAATGCTCGTCTGTAACGCTTCTCCTTGACACCGCGCAGGTAGCGTGTTATGCTAGTGATATCTTACCCCACCCCTCCTGGGTGAAAGGAGTGCTATCGAATGGCTGTGGTAAACAAGGGAAGCTTAGGGAAAGAACCAGAATTGAAGAAGAGCATCGTGCAGCGGCTGCGTACTGCAATTGGCCACTTATCCGCAGTGGAGCGGATGGTGGAAGAGGAGCAATACTGTATCGATATCTTAAAGCAGATTTCGGCGGTGCAGTCGTCACTCTCCAAGGTCGCCCACGCCATCGCAGATTCGCACATGCGCCACTGTGTGCGCGAGGCGATCGATGAAGGGAAGGGGGAGGAGAAGGTGGAGGAGATGCTTGAGGCCCTTAAGTATCTCAAGCATTTCTAACAATGAAACTGCGAAGGCAAGTGCGCGTGGAGGTTACTTGGGTGTTCCTGAATGGCGTGTGTAGCACAGTTGTTGCCACCGCAGCCCACCTCTCATACCAATCGCCAAAGCTGCGCTTTATGAGTTGATTCCGTGGGGGAACTTTGACTATCCAAGAAATAAGGAAGGATTTTCCGCTAGCAGGCAGGGTCATCTATCTTGACAGTGCCGCTACAAGTCTCACACCAATTCCCGTGATCGCAGGGGTGGCGGAATACTACCAGGAATACAACGCCAATATCGGAAGAGGGGTTCATCGCCTCTCTCAGATCGCCGGGGCAAAGTACCTTTCGTCCCGGCGCAAGGTCGCCACGTTCATTGGGGGGAAGGAAGAAGAGATTATCTTCACCCAAAGCGCTACATACGCGATAAATACGGTAGCACAAGGGATTTCCTTCCGCACTGGAGACCGTGTTGTCATCTCCAGCCTGGAGCATCATTCAAACTTTCTCCCCTGGCTGCGGTTAAGAAACCAGGGAGTGGAGGTAATTGTCGTCAAAGCCAGTGCAACGGGTCATTTGGAGTCGGAGGACTTCCGAGAAGCGATCGATGAGAGGACGAGACTAGTGGCGATTACACATGTTTCTAATGTGCTGGGAACGATCACCCCCATAGCTGAGATCTCCAAGCTCTGTCATGAAAAAGGGGCGTTGCTCCTCGTCGATGGAGCCCAATCGGTCCCGCACATGCCGGTTGATGTCGAGCAACTAGGGTGTGATTTTCTCTGTTTTTCAGGGCATAAGATGCTCGGGCCGACCGGAACCGGTGTACTGTGGGTGAGGGAGGAACTCCTCTCTCAGCTTTCTCCGTTGGTAGTGGGCGGCGGCGCGATCGAGGATGTATCGATGGATGAATACCTCCTTGTTCCGGGATACACGGGATTTGAGGCGGGAACACCCAATATCGCCGGGGTGATCGGCCTGGGGCGAGCGGTTGATTACTTGAATACTGTCGGCATGGACTGGGTGGAGGCGCATGAGGCACGGCTGACAGAGCAGCTCCTCCGCGGGCTAGAACACATCAAGAGGGTGAAGATCGTCGGTGAGGAGGGGACGCACGGCCGGATCGGAGTGGTCCCGTTCACTGTGGGCGGTATGCCCCCACACGATGTGGCGCTATTGCTCGATGAAGCAGCAAAGATTATGGTGCGTTCAGGGCATCAGTGTGCCTTACCGTTGATGAAGGGATTAGGGCTAAGTGATGGTGTGGTACGCGTCTCCCTTTACTTGTACAACACGCAGGAGGAGGTAGAGATCCTATTAACCACGCTTAATAAGGCTCTCTCTCGTACATAGACGACCATGAACATGAAGAAGGAATTTGCTTGCCAGCGATTGATGGATGGCAAGATTACATCAGTAATGGATACCGTCGCGACCGAAACCCCTCTTTCTGTCTTCATCAACGGCCGCCACTTCGTAACGGCTATGATCAGCCCACAGATGGTCTCAGAGTTTGTCCTTGGGCATCTCTATTCCTCAGGGGTGATCCATGAGCTTTCGGAGGTGGAGGTACTGGAGGTGAAAGAGGGAAGCGTTCATGTCTTGATTCCCGGATATGATCCTTCGTTACACTCCCCAAAGCGTCTTATCGTAAGCGGCTGCGGCGGCAGTACGTCCTTCTTGGACGACATAAAGATTCCCACTATCCATTCATCGCTTCATGTCACTTTTGGGGCCCTTAACGCGGGCATGCGCGATGTCCTTAGCTCCTCTTTTCACCGGGCTACTGGTGGTGTTCATTGTGTGGGCTTGGTTGATAAAAGCGGCACGCTTCGTCTTGTTGAGGATGTGGGCAGGCACAATGCGGTGGATAAAGCGATCGGCTGCGGGTTGACCAAGGGAATAGATTTTGCCCAGGTGTTTCTTGCAACTACTGGGCGGATATCCTCGGAAATAGTGTACAAATGTGCCGTGGCGAATATACCGCTCGTTATCTCCCGTGGGGCGGTGACCAGTCTAGCGATCGAGGTTGCAATGAAGGCGAGATTGACCATCATTGGGTTTGCCCGTGGCGGGCGAATGAACATCTACACGTGGAGAGAAAAGATATGGAGGAGCGATATTCTAGACAGGTGATCCTGCCCCAGATAGGCCCTGCCGGGCAAGACCGGCTTGCGGAAAAGCGTGTCGAAATCATCGGGTGTGGCGCCCTTGGCTCGGTGGTGGCAAACGCGCTTACCCGTGCCGGCGTGGGGCATATCGCCATTATAGATCGCGATTTCGTGGAGCTTAACAACCTTCAGCGCCAGGTCTTGTTTGACGAAGCCGATGTCGGGCGACCAAAAGCGATCGCCGCTTGCGAGAAGCTCAAGCGAATCAACTCAAGTATCACCATAGAGCCGGTCGTAAAGGACGTGAATCACACGAATATTGAGTCCTTGATTCGGGGCGTTGACCTTGTCTTAGATGGTACCGACAACTTCCACACGCGGTTCGTGGTGAACGATGCCTGCGTGAAACACGAGATCCCATGGATATACGCCGCAGCGATCGGGACAAGCGGGCTGATGATGCCCATTCTACCGGATGGACCGTGCCTGCGGTGTCTCTTTCCCAGTCCCCCTCCTGCCGGGGCCCTTCCTACCTGTGATACCGCGGGGGTGCTGAACACTGCCCCTTTGGTTGTCGCTGGCTGGGAGAGTACGGAGGCGATCAAACTTCTATTGGGGGAAGCCAAAGAATCACGATTGGCGATGATCGATGTATGGGAGCAGACTTTTTCCACCCTAGAAGTGGAGAAGGCGGCAGAATGCGTCTGCTGTGGGAAGAGGAAATTTGAGTTTCTGAATGCGGAGAAAGAAGAGATCATCACATCACTCTGTGGGCGAAATACCATTCAGATCACACCGGCAACACCCGGGCAGATATCCCTCCCGGAGCTTGCCGCCAAGCTCTCCCCGCTGGGGGAGGTGGAGCAGACCGAATACATCCTGGTCTTCCGCACACAAGGCAAGGAGATCTCGGTGTTTACGGACGGTCGCGCGATCATCAAGGGGACGAACGATGCAAAGCTGGCGCGCTCCCTGTATGCACGGTATATCGGTGTGTAAAGGAAGGAGGATAGGCATGAGCAGCAAGTTGGCAGTAATCTTGGTATCGGGGGACGCGAAAGTACTGGAGATGGGGCTGATGTATGCCAGGAACACCGTCAAGCAGGGATGGATGAGCGATATACAGCTCTACATCTTCGGCCCATCCGAGGTCACAATTGGCACCGATCCTGGCTTGCAAGAGATGGTAAGAGAGATAATCGCGGAGGGCACAATCCCTGTTGCCTGCAAATGGTGTTCGGATAAGTACGGCGTGAGCGATCTGCTTCTCGATCTGGGCTGCCGCGTTGACTATGTGGGCGCTGCCATCTCGAAAGCGATTCAAGATGGGTACGTACCGATGACGTGGTAGGTCAGATCAACAGGAGGCTGTAAGATGAAGAGGCTGCAATCCGACAATAGCATCTACGCGTTCGCGCCCAGCATGGACCCTGCTCTTACCGCCTCACCACATGAAACGGTGATCTTCGAGACAATCGATGCGTTTGGCGGGCAGATCAAAACTTCGGAGGATAAACTTGAGAATCTGGATTTCTCTAGAGTAAACCCGGCAACTGGTCCGCTGTCAATCGAGGGAGCGATGCCCGGTGATACGCTCGCCATCCACATCGAGAAGATTGAACTACCGGAACAGGGAGCGATTGTGACTGGCGAAGGGATGGGCGTACTTGGCGATGAGGTAGAGGGGCATGTAACGAAGATTCTTCCGATTAGGGACGGGTACGTTCACTTCGACGACCTCAAGCTCCCAGTCTCCCCGATGATCGGGGTGATCGGCGTCGCTACCGGGGGGAAGGCATTCCCCACGGGAAGCGCGCACCAACACGGTGGGAACATGGACACAAAGGAGATTGGAGAAGGGACAACGCTCTATCTTCCTGTCTTTCAGCCGGGCGGATTGCTGGCGATGGGCGATGTGCATGCCGTGATGGGAGATGGAGAGATCTGTATCTCCGGGTGCGAGGTCTCGGCCCGCATAACCGTAAAGATCGACCTCATCAAAGGCGTATCCATGCGTTGGCCGATCGTCTCCCGTGAGGAGGGCCTGTACATCGTTGTCTCCCTCCCGAGTATCGATGATGCCCTCCACGAGGCGACGCGAGAGGCGGTACTCTTCTTGCAGGATCGACGCAGGATCACGTTTGCCGAGGCGGCGATGCTCGCCAGCCTCGCGGTCGACATCCGCATCAGCCAACTCGTCGATCCGTACAGGACGGTGAAGGCATTCATCCCCCGTGAAATCACCGGTGGGGAACTGTTCTGATGCCGAGCTGCTGTTTGTTCGTGTCAGTAGAGTGGGTAGCGCCAAGAACCAATACAAGGGAGGCATCATGACGATACTGGACGATGCAATCGGGTTGGAGGAGCGAGCGCGTATGTACTATGCGGGTGCGGCGGAGAGGGTAACCGACCCCAGCGGGAAGAAGATCCTCACCCTTCTGATGAATGAGGAGAAACGACACGCCGAAATCCTCGCGAAGATGAAGGGCGGTAGCCGCGGAGAGCTTGTGGACTCGAGTCTGTTGCGGGAAGTTCGCGGGCTAGTGGAAGGAGCGGTGAAGGAGGGGAAGGACGCGATCTCGAGCGACGGCTCGTTGCGTGAGATATTGCAGAAAGCGATGGAGATCGAGCAAGCGACGAGACGGTTCTACAAAGAGAAGGCCGCATCCGTGGATGATGATAAGGTAAAAGATCTCTTCAGCAAGCTGGCAAGACAGGAGGCCAGCCACTACCTTCTAGTGAGCGGCCTAGCCGAGTACTTCGATCGCCCAGTGGAGTGGGTCGAGTCGGCCGAGTTTGGCCTGCGACCGGAATACTAGAAGTACCCGTTCTTCATCTTAAGAAGGGCGACGCTTCGTTCTCGCTTTTTTCAGCAGCGAGGAATGAAAGATCCCCCATTGCGGAGAAGAGCATCCTCAAGAGACGTTCGTTACGATTGGGCGTGCTCGAAAGAAAGGTTCCGACACAGGAGCTCGACAACTTCTTCATCCTCTCCTCATACCTGCGAGGTACCGTAGGAGCTATTGATTGCAGAAAGGATGAGACTAAATGAAGATACGGATCAAGGCGATCGGCGGGATGTTGGCTTCAGTCTGTTGTTTAGCGGGGTGGTCATAATTGCTGGTGGCATGATGGGATCGGAGGATCAAACGCTTGCCGGTTCACCGTGGAGAATCCTGCCGCGACGCGATGATGGAGAATCTGGGGGTACCAGAAGAAGAGATCGATCAGTTGGCAAGGAAAGTTGCACTGGCTAACGGCTCATTCCACCCCCCCCCGTGCGGCGACGGCGTGCCGGAAGTGGCTGTGGCGGGGTATACCGATAACATATAACGAGGAGGGGTGAATGAAGGACCACGATCATCACAATCGAATCGGCAACGGCCACCATCCGCATACTGAACTTCCAGTTTAACCCGAATCTCCCGATCATACCGCCGATACCCCCGTATATCCCCGGTCCATAGCAGAACACGAAGGGCGCTGGTCTATGGAATCTGCGACCTTTTACAAAAGCGCACGTTGAGCTACTCCTCGCCTGTGCACCTTGAACACCTCCTGTCCACTCAAGGAAGAAGAAGGAAGCAAGCATCAGGACCCTTGCCGACAGGTGCATGCTTCCCCCTCTTTCGGGTGCTGGTCCAAGTTCAAAACTGCCCCAGGGGTGGAAGTCAATCACGGCCGCGGATCAGGGGGGGGAGAGGGTGAATAGCAGAAGTAACATCATAAGCAACCGACAGTTTTGCCTGTTTATCCGCTTCCAAGCGCTTAATTGATCGATGTAGTAGTCGTACCCCCTGACACCATTTTTGGTATTTAGTGAGATATAACTATCATAATCAGTAATCGAAATAAGATAACGAAAGAAGCCTGGTTCTTCCTCTCTCCCGAGAAGCCACTCCACTGTGCCCTGGCTAGGAGACAGACAGCTCGTATTGCGTTCCCCTTGATCATGTTGTACCGTCGTACTGGAATCTCCTCCCGATGTTACCTGCACTCGGTACCGTGGAAATCGAGGCTAGGGAAGGAAGTGTCACCTCGCGAACGCCGAGGTCAACGGGAGTGATCGCATTGTAGTCAAGGTACATCCGTCTGCCCAGGGCCTGATCCATCTATATCACGTATTCGTCCTTGGTCTCCTTCGGTCTCCTTCGGTCTCCCGAAGGACATCCTGTCCCACAGCCTTTCGTGGCCGTAGTAGGTGAGTAGCTTGGCCAGGGAATCGGCGAGGCCTACTCCCAGTGACAGGGTTGCTTCCTTGGTAAAGAAATAAACCGTCACGGTCGTGATACAGACACCCACAAACCGCCACGATAGTGCTTTTGCGATGCTTCTCTTATGGCTTTCCATCCAACACAATTCCCTCCCTGATGTCCATGTTGATGCCTTTGCAGTCCTGCTACTTGATGATCGTCAGAACGAACCTGTTCTCCCTTTTTTTCTCAAACCCCGGTTTTATTCCCCGGGTTTTCAATTCCTGGACGACACTCCTGAGAGAATCGGTATCACCCAGTATCAGTTGGGCGGTTTCTCCCTCGGCCAGGTTATCTATGACTTGTACCGCCTTGATTTTGGACAGCGGGCAGATAAACTTACACAAGTCGTATTGCATGGTTGTCTCCTCTAGTCTTCTTCTTCTCCATTGAGAAACTCCTGATAGAAACTAGCATACTTGAAGGCATCATCTGGTGAGATAACCACCGCCAGTCCCCGGTTAGATTCGGCATAGCCCAAGGCGACGTGAAGTATTGCTCCGCTAGTCGGGCCTACCGGAATGCCGTCCTTCCGGGCCAGTTCCGTGGCGGTCCGGTAGGCATCTTTGTCGGCCACTTCAACGATGTCATCAATCACTGAGCGGTCCAGAATCTTCGGTATGCACTCTTCCGCCAGTCCGGTGATCCTTTTCATGCCGGGCAGCTTGTGGTCCGGCGAAGCCGGCTCAACGCCAATGATTCTCACTGCAGGGTTCTGCTCCTTGAGATAGCGGCCAACTCCGGTTATGGTGCCGCAGGTGCCAAAGGCAGCGAAGAAATAGCGGATTTTCCCACGGCTCTGCCGCCATATCTCCGGTCCGGTCGTCCGGTAGTGGGCTTGAACATTCAGCTCATTCTCGTACTGATTGGGGCTGACATAACTGTCCCTGGTGGCCGGACTCTGTATCAGGGCATTGACCAACCCCCTTGCCCCCTCAGAGGGGAACAGGGGGCACAGGGCGTCATCAGCCTCAGCGACGTTCACCCCGAGAAATCGCAGCATCACTTTTTTCTCTTCGGGGATTTTCTCCGGGACGGCTATCTCGATTGGTATTCCCATGCCATTGGCGATGCAGGCCAGGGCAATCCCGGTGTTTCCCGATGACGGCTCGACCACTGTCCGGTCTGCCACGTCCAACGTCTTCAGCATTTCAAGGGCGATCCTATCCTTGACCGAACCAAAGGGATTGTACCTTTCTAGCTTGAGGTAGATCTGGAATTCCTTGTTCAGGTTTAACCTGTTCACTCTGACCAGCGGGGTGGGATTCTCCAGGCTGGCGATCAGTTGGGTGATGTCTGAGTAGACCCGCAGTGTATGGTCAAATCCCTGGGCCTTGCCTGTTGCCGAGATATCTTGATTCGTCATTCTGGTGCCTGCCTGGCCAGTTGCTTGAGAATCTGGGTGTGGATACCGCACTCCCCGCCGCACTTGCTCGTATCTTGCCACCGGCCGTCGCGCTCGAGCTCACCACCAGGACGGGAGCAGGGCGCGCACCCAAGCGAGCGGTAGCCTTTGCCATACCAGGGATGTGTTTCAAGGCCCCTGGTCGCCAAGTAGCGCCACACCTCGGCTTCGGTGAACGTGAGAATCGGGTTTATCTTTACCAGCCCGCCCTTGTTCTCCACTTCCTGGTAGTCTCGGCGTGTCCGACCTTCGGTGTTCCTCAGGCCGCAGATCCAGGCGTCCAAGTCTCTGACGGCCACCTTGGTGGGCGCTACCTTGAGCAGTCGGCAGCATTCGTCCGGGTGCGATTGGTAGATGGGCTTGCCCGTTTCAGACATGGCCTGGGCCGCTTTCTGGTTGAACTCATCGGGGGGCAGCAGCCTGACATCCAGCGAACCGTTGTGGAGGGCTTCCGGAACCCTATCCGCCACGATGTAGACGGTTACGTTCAGCCCCATCCTGCTATTCATTTTCTTGAGGTACTCCAGCGTTTCCTTCGGCTTGTACCGTGTCATTACCGCGAAAATAGGAATATTCGGGTCCACCTGTCGTGCCAGGTCAACAACCACCATGCTGTCCTTGCCAAAGGAGCAGGCAATCGCCACCTTCGAGTAGGTTCTTATTGCATCTCTGATTAGGTTTTTGGCGTGTTTAATCTTGTCCAATATCTTGTCCTCCTCATTTTCTCAACCTTCTCAGCACCGACTTCTTTGAGCCTGAGAGCAGCATCTGTTTGAATTGATCGAGGCCAACCTCGTCGATGACCGTCGCCGCGTTGGCCTGTTTCTCCTTGAGGATACCAAGGCACCTTTCCGTGATCCTGAGCGCCTCGTCTTCGGAGAGGAATTCAGCGACGACCTCCCCCAGTCTCGTGTCCTCGCCCACCGAACCACCAACAAACACTGCAAAACCCTTTCGTTTCTCTTTGATGGCATCAGATGGGCAGACGGCGATACACTGGCCGCAGTAACGGCACTCCTCGATGTCGATTACTGCCAGGCCGTCGTTTGCGGTTATTGCGTGCCGCTTACACACCGTGACACAGAGGTCGCATCCGTTGCAGTCGGCCGCGTTAACCTCCGGTTCGACAACCCCGTAGAAACCAATGTCGTTGAGCTGGGCAATACCGCAGGAATTGGGACAGCCGGCGGCCGAGATCTTTACGCCAAGCTCACCGAGATCTAGCTCTCTGGCCTGCACCTCGATTCTCCTCAGCAGGGACTGGGGGTCGACGTTGCTTTCGATACAGTAGTTGCCAAAGCAGCACTGCAGATTGTCAAGTCCATCCCCGAGGACCTGCATACCTGCTTCCTGCAGCTCTTTGGCAATATCCTTCAGGTACCGTCGGTCAATACACGGAATCTCGGGAGAACCACGCATCACGAAGTGGACGAAACCCTTGCCGTACTTCTCGGCGATGGTGGCAATCCTCCTCAGTTGCTTCGAGGTCACTTCGCCGCAAGTAGCCCGCATTCTCACGATTATTTTGTCCGTATCTCTTTCCTTCAGGGCGGTCTTACAGGTGACCGGCGTCAGTGGCAAGCCTGACCGCAAGTCGGTAGTCAGTCTCCGTTTCACTTCCTCTGCTCCCAGCCGGTCAATGAGGTCGGCAATCCGTTCCTCTGTCTTGCCTTCATTCCAGAGAAGTTCAAAGGCGTTCCGGACGAACCGTTCGCACGCGTCTTCGGAGAGGCATTCGGCCATTCTGATACCGACAAACGGTTTTACTCCTAGCCGGCCGCCAACATAGGCATCGTAGCCAACCCTGCCATTACGCTCGACGGCAACAAAGCCGAGATCGGAGAGGACACGAGAGACGACGCAGTCCTTTCCGCAGCCGGCAACGCCAATCTTCACCTTGTGCCGTGAGGGAATACGGAAGAAGCTGTCTAGTTTCTCCGCAAGGGATATCGAATTGGTTAGCGCGTCAGGGCAAATCTTGTCGTCATAGCAAACGTTGATGTTTCGCACCGTCGGGCCACAGCGATCAAGTTCCAGGTAAACATCGGCAAGCTCCTCCTTGACACCATCGACATTCTTCAGCTCAACGAACGGGATTATTGGGATTTGCCGTGTGGCAAACAGGAGGTAACCACGGGCGTATTTGTCAGTAATGTCTGCCAGCTTCCGCAGCTGGGTTGAGGTAAGGTTAGAACACGTAGTCTTCATCCACATAGAGAACATATCCTTTCCTTTTATCTTAACCAGCCCACCTTTCCTCAACTCGCCGATGTTTACCTGTGGTCTCTCTGTCATTGCAACCTCCGTCAATTGCCTTCGGTTACCAGGACAAACCCGGTAGCCTCTGGGAGAGTTCATGGGAAAGCTGAATAGATCGCTAGCGTTCGCCGGTGTGTGGCAACACTACCACTATCAGCTTGCCCTTGTGTTCCGGTTTTCTTTAGTTACCTCCAATGCTACCAGCCAGCTACTCCGGAAGATTTTTTGGCCGGTATACCTCCTCTTTGACCGCCTGGAGAGCGTGCACTGACCCTCCTTACCGATAGATAATTTGCCTTGAATACCTATCTCTCAAACTGCTGCCCAACTTCCTTTCCCGGACTCGGCTGGCATTATGAGGAGGTAAATTTAGATGTAATACATTGCCTTCTCGGACTGTTCCTTCTTGCACTGTTGATCAACAAGGCCCTGCAAGGTTCTTGACGCTAGCAATTCGTTCGTCACCTTTTCCAGTTCACTCCAGACATCCCGGGTAGCACAGAGGTTGGAGTGCGGGCAGCTATCGGAATTGGCGACGCACTTCATGGGAGAGACCGGACCCTCCAGGAGCTGAACCACCTCGCTGAGCTTGATCTTGTGTGGTGGCTTAACCAGCCAGACGCCGCCGTGAACCCCTCGCATGCTTTGCACTAGCCCAGCGGCAATCAGGGGAGACATCAGGCGTGCCAAGTATGGCAGGGATGTCTTCTGTCTCCGGGCGATGTTCTTGAGCGGGGTTGGCCCCTGTTGCCAGCGCCTAGCCAGCTCCACCAGCAACCTGGTCCCGTAGCACGTTCGAGCGGAAAGCTTCATCTCACCCTCGCAAATTCATGAGTATTATGGTTAACAAAGTAAAGAATAGCACAAAGCCACGATGATGTCAATACCCCTTTCCATCACTCCGGGAAATGGGAGACGTACAGCTCCTCTACGCGGATGGAGTAATCGGTGAAGGACGAGAATACATGGGCCACGTTCATCAAGATACCCGCGCCCCGAGCAAAGCCAAAGGACTGGCGAAAAGGTTTATTGGAATTGATTGCGCTCCTCCGTGGTGGATAGGAGGCAGGACTGGCGCTTGGGCAAGCGGATCTCAGGCCAAAAGGCACACTACGTCCGTTTTGTCTAAACAGTAGCTGTGCCGACAAGCGGTACTGCCCCGTCCCAAAACGAGGTTGCCATGGTGCCCCCAAGGTTCTCCCCCCTCCAAAAATGCGGCCATTCACCGGGTTGCACGCGATAAGGACGGGGTTTACTATACCAGGGGTCAGTGCACAAAGGAGTAGTATCAACCTACTTGAAGCGCGTGCACGCTTTCTCGAGGAACGCGCGGCTTTTTCTTGCCAGCACATTTCTTTACGGCTTCATGTTTGGCCTGCACTACCTCTTCTTCAACCTCTACATTCTCAGCTTCGGCTACGATCAAGAGTTTGTCGGCGTGCTTGCCAGCATTCCCGCTTTGGTCACCGCGATCGTCATTATTCCTGTTGAGCTGTTCTTACCCTGGATCGGGTACAAACGAAGCCTTCTTCTGGGAACGGGCCTCCAGATGTTCGCGCTCCTTGGCTGGGCCTTTCTCACAGAAAGAACACCCCTTGCCCTTGCAAGCGTGCTTTTCGGACTGGGATCGTCTCTGATCTGGATCAGCTCCTCGTCGTTTATGGCCGCTTCAAGCACGCCGAAAGAACGAACCCACGGTCACCGAGGAGGAGATCGCCATATTGGACGATCCTGTGCTTGGGTCCCATCACCAGGCCACCGTGAGATGCCGACAGCACCGGGTGATCCGTATGTGCTTCGAAACCTACCAACAGGGTGGCGTGCTGACGGTGCTGGACCTCTCCTTTAAGATTTTGAATGCTTTTTAGCTCAACCCCCCCATATATCCCATCAACCATATCTTTTCCTTAAACAGAGATTACAATCCTCTGGGACTATCTCCTGCTCTTTATGCAATCTGCATAAAGTCTTGTCTTCCCTAATTCTGGTACAGATCTCACATACTCCGAAGATCAAATTATCGATGACGTCATCTGCGAGATCTTTCGCAAGCTTTCTGATTGCGAGCATGACATTTTCTTTGAATTCTATGCCTCTGCCCCTCTTCTCTCTCAGATACTGCGAAACTGCTGGCTGGGTTATCCCAAGCCTTTTGGCAACCTCTTTTTGCGGCAATCCCAAGTTAACGAGCTCTTTGGCTAGCTCAGACCTTATGCGCGGTAGGACATACCATATTATTATTTCGCAGGGAGATCGCACCTAACCACTCCCTTGACCTCCTATCACGATCGTGATAAAATGTTAAGGTAGCAGCATTTAAGGAGGATGTAACACAGAGCATGATGAAAAGAATGAAGGCTTTATCATTACTCTCCGGGGGTCTGGATAGCGCATTAGCAGCCAAGATCATCAAAGATCTGGGAATAGAAGTGATCGGGGTCAACTTTTATAACGGTTTCTGTATCGAGAACGTCCACCGGCAAGTCAGAGGTCCTAGCAGGTGCTATACTCCATTGAAGGCCGGCCATAGTATCGGAGTGCCTGTTAAACTGATCAATGTTGCGGATGAGTATCTACGCGTAGTGAAATACCCAGAGCATGGTCGTGGTTCGGCGATGAACCCCTGCATTGACTGCCGGATATTCATGCTGAAAGAGGCGAAGCTCCTCATGGAGGAGCTCGGAGCGGAGTTTGTGGTGACGGGCGAAGTGCTCGGTCAGAGGCCAATGTCCCAGCACTATAGGGCCCTGATGCAGATCCAGGAAGAGAGCGGCCTTGGTGACAGACTCTTGCGTCCGCTTTCGGCCAAGCTCCTTCCCGATACACTCCCAGTAAAGAAGGGATGGATAGATCGAGATGACCTTTACGATATCAAGGGCCGTTCTCGTGGTCGCCAATTGGAGTTAGCCAAGCGATATAGGATCACTGCGTATTCACAACCAGCTGGTGGCTGCTGCTTGCTTACGGAGAAGAGATTCGGTGACAGGTTACGAGATGCCTTCACCCACAAAGGCAAGGAGGAGATGAGGATAGAGGACTTTGAGATCTTAAAGGCGGGTCGGCATTTTCGCCTCTCTAAAGCTACAAAAGTGATCATTGGGCGGGACGATCATGAAAATCGTTTCTTAGAGCAATTTGAGGAAGGAAGGTGGAAGATTATGATCCTTGATCATCCAGGCCCTCTTGCCTTGGTCGAAGGCGATCCCGCGGAAGGGGAGGAGGTGCAGCCTCAACTCGAGTTTGCTGTTCGTCTCACCGCCCGCTATAGCGATGGAAAGGACGAAGATAGGGTAAGGGCAGTAATTGAAAGGGACGGAAAGGCACAAATGGTTGAGGTAGAACCACTCGATCCCGATGATGAGTGGATAAAGAAGGCTCGAATATAGCATTAAATCACTCTTTAGCGCCCAGAGATAAGGAGGTAAAATGAGATGGTAAGAATAGCAGATGATATCACAAAGCTAATAGGGAGGACTCCACTGGTGAGGTTGAATAGGATAACCAGCGGTTTAAAGGCAGAGGTGGTCGCAAAACTCGAATCCTTTAATCCTTGTGGGTCCGTAAAGGATAGGATTGGGGTAAGTATGATCGAAGCAGCTGAAAGAGATGGTTTGATCAAAGAGGATACTATTATCCTTGAGCCGACTAGTGGGAATACAGGCATCTCTCTCGCCTTTGTATGTGCCGCCAAAGGGTACAAATTGGTCTTAACCATGCCCGATACTATGAGTCTTGAGCGAAGGAATTTACTGAAAGTCTTCGGGGCAGAACTCATCTTAACTCCTGGACCAGAAGGGATGCCGGGAGCAGTGAGATTGGCAGAAGAGATGGCTTCTAAAGATGCCAGATATTTTGTCCCGCAACAGTTCAAAAATCCTGCTAACCCCGCTATCCATCGAGAGACTACCGCTATAGAAATTTGGGAAGATACTGATGGTAAGGTAGACATTGTAGTTGGGGGTGTTGGTACGGGTGGTACCATTACTGGTGTTGGGGAAGTAATTAAACCCAAGAAGCGGAGTTTTAAGATAGTGGCTGTAGAGCCAGCTGCTTCGCCAGTATTGTCGGGTGGGAAGAAAGGCCCTCATCCTATTCAAGGGATAGGTGCTGGCTTTATACCCGATGTGCTGAGAGTTGATCTGGTTGATGAGATCGTTCAGGTGAAAGACGAGGATGCTATTGAGACTACCCGTAGATTGGTAAGAGAGGAAGGGTTACTGGTTGGTATCTCTTCAGGTGCAGCTACATACGTAGCCTTAGAAGTTGCCAAGAGACCTGAGAATAAGGGTAAGCTGATAGTGGTGGTGTTGCCAGACACTGGGGAGCGTTATCTCTCCACCCCGACTTATCAAGAGATATCTTGACAAAAGATCAGCTCCCGGATGGAGGGGGCATCCTGTTTAAGATTCTAACAGGCTCTTTCGCAGGATGGCTGATCACAATGTTATCGCCTCTTGTCTGATCTTAAGGTAGAGGTATTCTAAGTCACGGTAGCCACATGCCCGGCGCACAATCCTGGCAATGGTGGCGTTGAATGCCTC
>CAJVYM010000027.1 GCA_913009415.1 uncultured bacterium | reverse complement strand
TAGACAGGGGAGGAGTGCTGTCGCTCCTGAGCAGGGCGACGAAGATGGATCATATGTGAAGAGAAAGCGTGGCTTGCAACTGAGGCTGTATCGAGAAGAAAGTTTGCCCCCCAGCTGACGAGCCTGGAAAAACCCGGGGATGGTTATTCTGTTTGGGCAACAGACTCACGGGAGGAAGGATAATGGCCGATCTATTGCAGCTGATTCAGACGCGACGGAGCGTGCGGGCGTTCACGGCCGCCCCTGTATCGCGCGCGCAGATTGAGAAGATCCTAAACGCAGGACGCTTAGCCCCCTCGGGCAAGAACACGCAGCCGTGGCGATTCGTCGTGGTGGAGAGCGCCGGCAAGAGAGAGGCGTTGGCAAAGCTCGCGCCCCAGGCTGGAATGATCAAGACCGCGCCGCTAACACTCGCCGTCCTTTGCGACCGCGATGCTGGCTACGACGAGCTGAAGGATGCGCAGGAGATCGGGGCGGCAATCGAGAATATCCTCCTCACCGTGCACTCCCTTGGCCTCGGCGCCTGCTGGATGGGCAAAACACGGAATGTCGACATTGAGCGGGTCGTGGGTGCAGGAGAAAGCGAGGAGCTGATGGCGCTCATCCCGATTGGCCATCCGGCGGAGGATCCTGATGAAACGGATCGCCTGCCACTTGAAAGGATCACCCGCTTTGTATGAAGATTACAACAGTGTTTTCAAAGAGGAGGGATAAGCCGAAATGATACTATTTTCGTGGATTATGCGTGCACTACTGCTTATTCTCGTGCTCCCGTTCCTCATTCCGTTCGGCATTCTCTTCTCGTTGATCATTGCCTCGCCGCTGTCACTCGCTCTATTCGTACTGGTATTGGCGCTCCTCGCTTTAGGAATCATATTTGGCATTGCGCTGGGCGTAATCGGAAACCTGGCCGACCTGATCATTGTCCTCGGGTTGATCGGGATTGTGTGGAACTGGCCTCGCGGGGCACGTGGCAAGTTTGTCGAGAAGCTGAGATTTGCTTCCCACCGACTGCGTACCGCTCTTTATCATCAAATGCGGCAATTCACCGCAATTGACATCGCCCTCGGGATCGGGGTCATCCTGATAATGGTAATTCTGAGCCTGTCATCTGGTCTGATTCACTTTTTCCTAACACTGGCCATCATTCTTGCCGTGATCGGAATTGTATGGAAGTGGCCGCGAGCGGCGCGTTTGCCTTTTGCCACCAAATTAAGGGTTGCACTCGTGTCGCTGCGCAATGAACTGCGCGGATTCTTCCGATAACTCAAAACTTACATCTTCGCTGCCTTGAGTAAGCGAGATTCTCTGCTGGAAGCTACAGATGGTGCTATCGCGTCTGCTCACTTCGCTAACTCAAGATGACAAGATCGCAATAAGTTGGTTCTTTGCCGTTTCAAGTGGGGGAAACTTCGGGGTTCGATCGGCACGGGATGGATACCTGTTATGGAGCAAAACCAGCGGCGGAACATAATTTACCACGTAGGAGCCCGTCTGAGAAATCATCCAGCAACTCTGGCGAAGGCGAGCCTTTTTCACTTCTCTCTTTTCCGTCGATCTTGCCCCTCAAACAGGAAAGAGTTGTGTTCTCTTCTGCTCTCAGTAGGCCTGTTGTGCTCGCCATCGATGGCGCAGTACTCCTCCTTAAGGCTCTCTAACCATCGGCACCTCATCTTTCTACTGCTTGTCCTGCTCTCCGCCCACTCCGCTATAGTTTCAACAGGTTGTGCGTCGTACACCACAGCGATCACTCAGCACGCACCTTGTTTGACCCGCGCAACATGAACCGCACCAAGCCCCGCATCACCATCTGCCCAAACACCGGCTCAATCGTTGACCCACGTTGCTTGTGCGCTTCGCGCCCCCTCTTCGTCAACAGTTTCCGCTCCATGCGCTCCTGGTTCACCATCGCTTGGCGTTTCTTCTCCTCGATCCGCTCTAACGCCTCCGCCAGTAGCTTTCCTACCTCCTCCTTCAACCACTCCTCGTCCCGGTTCTGTTCCAACGACGCATTCCCCGCTATCTTCCGCCCATCCAGTGCCACCCGCCCTAGATTGACTAACCCTAGTACCTCTACAAATAGCTCGTTCAGGGCTGTAAGATGATCCTTGCGAAAGTCCGGCTGTTGGTTCGCCGTCAAATATCTCAACGCTACCTCATTCTCGCATCCCGCCGCTAGCTTGCGCGAACTCGTCACTCCCATGCAGTAGCCATACACCAATACCTTCACTAACATCCGCGGGTGGTACGCTGGATGTCCCCACCCGTCCTTGCGGTAGCCTTCGTAGAACCCAGCAAGCTTACCCCGCCGCTCTAACAGGTCCACTGTCTCTCCCACAAATCGCGCCAGACTGTCGTCCTTCATCCACTCTACAATCGATGCCGGTAGTAGATATATCTGTTGCTCATCCTATGCTAGAAAGTTGTATGTCATCACACAAACCTCCAACACCATCAGATGAAGATAATATGATTATTTTGTATGAAGAAGGCAAGTTGGTTTGTCAGACAGGCTCTGTTAACCTTCACTTTTCTTTATTACGCACCATGTTCTCAAGTACTCACTCAAAACGATAAAGGACCACCTTCAAGTACCTGATGAGTCCCATGCTTTCAATCATCCAGCCACTCCTTTTCTGCACCCATTCACGATGCGAACCAATTTTTCATCAAACACTCGTATCCGCATTCCACGTTCATAGGAAAGTAGTCTATCCCCCTTTCCCTGTTTTTTGAAGAATAATCAAAGCTCTGTGCAGGAGATTCTTGCTCTTTGGGCGATTCAGCCAGATGTTTGCCCCTGATGGGTGTGGTAGTGGGACGATCGATCGCCCATCCCTCTCGTAGACCTGGCCGATGGCCTCATCGAGCTTGATCTTGCCGAGGAAGTGTCTGATTGCCACCCCTCCTATCGGGATGATAAGTTCCGGTTGCACCAGCTCAAGCTCGCGAGCGAGGAACGGCAGGCACAGCTTGCGTTCTGCTGCTGTTGGAACGCGGTCCCCGCGTGACTTACCCTTTCCAGGGAAGCACTTGGTGATCGCGGTAATATACTGCTCCCGACGAAATTTACTCTCTTCAAATCCCGCTTGTGCAAGCCACGAGAAGAGCCTATGTCCCGCTGGGCCGGAGAAAGGAAGGCCGCGCTCGACTTCGCGCTCTCCCGGTGCCTGCCCGACGATCATGATCCGCGCTGCCACACTCCCAGAGAAGATTGCGCGTGGGGTGATCGGATAACCGGCATCTACGCAGAAGTGACACCAGCGCATCGCATCCTGAAGCGCTGCAAGGTCACTGCTCGAGCGTCCATTCATGCACTCATTGTACCCTCTTGCGTAGCAAGAAGACTTGGCAGGAGCCCTGATTATGGGTATGTTATCGTAAGCAAAGCATTCAGGAGGGCAAGAAATGCTGCATGCTATCTACGCGGTGCGTGTGTTATTCCGATCTTTTTTCTACCCGTTTCGCCTCGTGAAGAAGCCACCCGATTACGTGTTGTTCACCCTGGAAGGCGAATACCCGGATATCCCTGATTCCAAGCAGGGATTTCTCAGGCGTAAGCTGCTCGGTAAGAAGCTGAGCCTGCTGGAACTGGGCGAACAGTTTGCCCACGTGGCGCGCGATCAACGCGTGCGCGGGGTGGTCCTTCACAGCGCGAGCCTAAAGCTGTCCGTGGCGCAACTGCAGACCGTGCGTGGGTTCATCGCGAAACTGAAAGAGAGTGGAAAACATGTTGTCGCTTGGGGATCGACCTACGACATGGCTACATACTACGTCGCTACCGCAGCGGATGAAGTTCTGATCGCTCGTGGTGGATCGATCGGGCAGCTAGGAATATCGCGCGGATACGTGTTTCTCGGTGACGCTCTGGAGAGGATCGGACTGAAGGGCGATTTCGTGCAGATCAGCCCGTACAAGACGGCCCCCGATATGCTGACGCGAACGCGTATGTCCGATGAGGCACGCGAGATGGCAAACTGGCTCCTCGAAGATACCCATGCTTCAATCGTCGATGACATCGCCCGCGATCGAGAGACCGACCTGGAAAAGATTAAGGCGATCATCGATGGCGCACCCTATACCGACGAAGTCGCGCTGGAGGCGAAGGCCATAGATGGAGTCATGAACCAGGAGCAGCTCCCCGCACATCTTGGAACGCCGAAAAAACCTGCGAGAGTCGTCCCTTACGTCAGTTGCCGCAAGCGGCTCCTCCCGCGCCTTCTCGTGCGACCGGGAGGCTATATCGCCCTCATCCGCGTCGAAGGGGATATTGTTGATGGCAGGAGCGAGCGTCCCCCGGTGAAGCCACCATTTAGGATTCCGCTCCTCCTCAACCCACGTGCCGGCGACCTGACGATTGTGCAGCAGGTGCGGCGAGTGTTGAAGGATAAACACGCCAAGGCCCTAGTTCTATTCGTCGACTCCGGTGGTGGCTCGGCGGCTTCATCCGAGGCGATGTCCTCTGCCTTGCGGCGGCTCGCCGAGGAGAAGCCCGTTGTCTGCTGTATGTCGTCCGTCGCTGCATCCGGTGGGTACTACGTGGCTACGCCGGCCAGGTACATCGTTGCTCAGCCGGGGACGATCACCGGTTCGATCGGCGTTCTCTCCGGGAAGATCATCAACGCCGGGATGCTCGAGAAGCTGCTCATCAACCGAGAGGTGCTGCAACGCGGGGAGAACGCTACTTTCTATGGCTCGCAGCAACCGTTCACAGTGGAAGAGAAAGAGCGACTGCTGGAATCGATCAGGCACACCTACTCGCTCTTCCTTAAGCGGGTCAGCGATGCGCGTGGAATGAGCTCGGAAGAGATCGACAGTATCGGGGGCGGGCGTGTTTGGACCGGAAGGCAAGCGCTCGAACGTGGCCTGGTCGACGAATTGGGAGGGCTCGATGTGGCCCTCTCCAAGGCACGCGAGCTTGCTGGTCTACATCCGCGTACGAGGATGGAAGAAATCCCGATCCCCAAGGCCGATAGCATCGCCATTCCGTCGGCGGTCGCACTGCTATCTTATGCCAATGAGGGGGTGAACCAGTTGCGACGAGCCCACACGCTGTGCATCTGCCCGTTGGTTGAACGTGATTAGAGGGGCCAGCCCTCGTCCACGATTGTCCATTCATTCTGACAATTTGCAGAAAAGTCCTTCACCCACACTCCACACCGGCCAGCTACCATACCATCAATCTCAAGTCCATAAGGAGGACATGATGAAAAAGATCAAGACGGTGGTTATCAGTATCCTGGCAGTCAGCATTCTCGTAGTTGGATTAGCGGCGTTTGCCGGTAACGGGTTTGGCGCAGCAAGTTCAACTCAGGCAACAAATCAGACAGCAGATGCGAGTCTCTACCTCAATCAATACGATGCGGACGGAGATGGGATCACCAACTGTGATGATCCGGATTGTGTAGCGCCAATGGACGGGACCGGTTATGATGCTCTAAACGGTAATGCCCAGCATCTGGGAGACGGCAGTGGACAGGGTTCTGCACACGGCTACGGCCAGCGACTGGCTGACGGCAGCGGGCTCGGACGTGGAAACGGGACGGGTGTTTGCACTGCAAAGTAGTGCAGGATAACCCTACTGTTTACAATGGCAATATGACGGGCGAGCCGTATGGCTCGCCCGTCAGCTTTTCCCCATGATGTGATCCTCGGATTCTAGAACTGCAGGCTTGCGACTTGTGCTTCGGCGAACATCCCCGGCACGCCGCCGGTGTGGATGAAGATCACGTTCTCACCTTTGCGCAGTTCTCCGTGTCTGATCAGATCGATCAGCCCAGCCATCGCCTTTCCCGTGTACACCGGGTCGAGGAATATCCCTTCCTTGCGAGCGACAAGGCTTACTGCTTCTTTCATCTCCGGGGTAGGGATACCGTAACCCTCTCCGATGTAATCGTCGTAGGCGATGATCTCTGCCGCGGGTAGCCCTTCCAGGCCGAGGAAAGCATGCGCCTCGGCGACGGAGGCAGTGAGCTTCTTTGTTATGTAGTCTTGATCGCGGGAGACGCTTATGCCGATCACTTTCGCTTGCGCCTGACAGTACAGCTCGCTTCCCAGCATCAAGCCCGTCTGCGTGCTCACAGAGCCACAAGCAGACACGAAATAGTCGGGTGCTAGGTTGAGGCCGTGCAGTTGCTCGACCACCTCGCGTACGCACCCCGCGTATCCAAGCGCTCCATGAAGAGATCGACAGCCATTGGGGATGTAGTAGGGAACCTCGCCATTGCTCCTGAGCTGTTCTTCGATCTCTGATACCTTCTCCTCCACCGGGTCATGTCCGGTCGTTTCTTTCTCTTCTGGCGTGAGGCGCGGAACATAGTGGATCGCGTCTACACCGAGAATTCTGTCGAGCAGCAGGTTTCCTGTGGCAATTTTCGGTTCCTTCCCCGACAGGACAAGCTGGCAGCTCATGCCCAACTTGTTCGCCGCGGCGGCGGTAAGGCGACAGTGGTTCGACTGCACGGCACCGGTCGTAATCACCGTCGTTGCTCCCTGTGCTATGGCATCGGCCATCGCGTATTCGAGCTTGCGCAGCTTATTCCCGCCCATGCCGAGACCATTGAGGTCATCGCGCTTCATGAAGATGCGCGGGCCACCCAGGAAATCGGAAAGTGCTTTCAACTCCACCAGCGGCGTAGGGAACAACCCCAGTCTTACACGTTCTACAGCTCCAATCTGCATTATCTCCTCCTAAGATACAAGATGCTTCTTAATTACATTCAATGGTATTGTATCAGCCTTTTCGGTGACGAGTGTATTGGCGATTACCCCTTCAAAGGATCCCTCGGAGATCTCGATCGTCATCTCTCCATCCCCTCGTTTAGGATCGATACGTAACGATTGTAGACGTACACACGGTTACGTGCCTTGCCGGTGATCTCGCAAACGATGCCAAGTTTTGTAAGTATGTCCATGGTTCTTGCCGCGGTGGGGAAGGAAACTCCCGTGCGTTTGCAGATCTCCGGCAAAGACGTGACCGGCCGCGCCTTTATAGCATCGTATATTCGCAGAACCGAGTTAGACCGGCGTCCATGGGAAATAACGCGCTCACGGTCGTTCTGAAACAGATCGACCAATCTTCGGGCGGTATCGACGGCTCCTTGCGCCGTCTGTCGTACGCCTTCAAGGAAGAAACGAAGCCATGTTTCCCAATCTCCCTCGCGGCGGACAGTATTGAGCAAAGCGTAGTAAGTGGAACGGTTCTGCTTAAAATACAGGCTCAAGTAAAGCAGAGGTTCGCGCAGGATACCAGCATGGCAAAGCAATAGGGTGATGAGAAGGCGCCCCACGCGTCCGTTGCCATCAAAGAAAGGGTGAATCGTCTCAAACTGGACATGAGCGAGCCCGGCTTTCACGAGTACCGGAAGGTCGATGTGCTCATCGTGCAGGAATCGTTCGAAATCACCCATGCACTCAGCGACAAGTTCAGGAGGTGGAGGAACGAAAGCAGCGTTCCCCGGCGCGTTCCACCGATCCAGTTCTGCGAACGCCGGAACTCGCCGGGGCTTTTCGTGCTTCCCCGACCGCGTGAGAGAAGAATGCCGTGAATCTCCCGGATTAGGCGGTTAGACAGTGGAAACCCCTTGCGCAACCACTGAAGACCATGTTCCAACGCAGCAACGTAGTTGGAGACTTCCGTCACATCATCAATTGTGACCCCAGGGGCTTCATTCAGTTCAAACAGTAACAGGTCGGACAGGGATGACTGCGTCCCCTCGATTTGCGAGGAGAGCACAGCCTCTTTGCGGATGTACGCGTACAGAAAGAGCGGCGTATCGGAAAGCAATGTCGACAAGCTGTCCAATCGTCCCAGAGCGATCAATGCCAGCTCCAGGGAGCGCTGCAATTTTCCTTTGATCTCAACAGAAGGTTGGGGAGGCAGGGGTTCCGGCACGAAAGCTTCGATCCGTTCTCCTCCTACAACGCTGATCTCGTACTTGCCCGTGACATTGCGTTTCATTTTCTGGCCTTCTCCAGGTTATTCAACATCCGTTAATAACCAAGCAGCTTATTAAAGCTTTCGGCCATTAGTTTAAATAAGCCCTCGGGTTGAGGCAAGTATGCTGCCTGCAGATGTCTTTCCGCAAAACGTGCACGCTTGGCAATGTCAAGCAGCATCATTTTTCCTGGCGGATTCAACTAGTAAGTGCAACTTTGGGACTGGTCTAACAGGATGAGCTGCGGTAGCATCCACAGGGTCATCCACGCCATAAAACAAAGGAGCACTGATGAACACATACACGCAGCTCACCGAAGTACTTTCCCAAGAGCAGGGATCTGGCAGGTGTTACCAGAGAAGAGGTCGAGGAAGCGATGGAGCGGCTCAATCATCGGCCGAGGAAGACATTTGGCTTTCGAACACCGCATGAAGTATTCTTCTCCACACATACATCATTGACAGTTGTACTTAAGAGTTGAATTCAAGTTGAATCCAATGGGATTGAGTCAGAACCATGTGGCGCTGGATATTGGAGTACCGGCGCGACGCATCAATGAGATTAGGGTTAGCAAAGCGCCGAATCACGGCAGATACAGCGCTACGGCTTGCACGCTACTTTGGCACGTCACCGCAGTTCTGGTTGGGACTGCAGATGGACTATGATTTGGACGTAACAGAGGAGGCCATAGCAAAGCGGTTAGCGCAAGAAGTGAGGCCATATGCTGTATCATAGGTAACTGAAGCCGTATCTTTACACGTGATCAGGTCCCACCCAAAATCACCGTACCCACTGATATTCGTGAAGCGAGACATCTTACCCAGTACTTGGATCGCGATGAACAAGTTCGGGAAGTACAGCTTGGCTCCTGAACTATCATCGACTGGTCAATCCGGCATGTCAAGTTGCACGAGAAGATCTGAGGCGCTCTGCGATCTGTTCGGCAACGGATGCTGGAATCTCGGGAAGTGACGAAATCTGCTCAACGCTTGCTTGCGATAATTTCTGCAGAGACCCGAAGTGCGCGATCAATGCTGCTTTTCGCTTCTTCCCCACGCCGGAGATCGTATCAAGGATCGAGCTTAGGTTTCTGCGTCCGCGCAGTTTGCGGTGGTAGGTGATGGCGAAGCGGTGCGCCTCATCGCGGATCTGGCGCAGCAAGAGCAGGGCTTTGCTGTCCTGTGGAAGTATATGCGGTTCGGATTCTCCTGGACGGAAGACCTCTTCGTGCCGCTTGGCCAGGCCGATCGCCTCGATCTCGTCTAGTTGCAACTCAGTAAGCACGTCCACCGCCACGTGCAGTTGCCCCTTTCCGCCGTCGATCAGCAGGAGGTCGGGAAGGCGCGAGAATTTGCCTTCCGTGATCGCCGGGTCGTTTAACTCGGCCAGGCCGCGGCGGAAGCGGCGGCGCAACACCTCGGCCATCATCGCGTAGTCGTTCGGTCCTTCGTCCAAGTGGACCTTGAACCTGCGGTACGCGTCGCGGCGTGGTCGGCCGTCCTCGAAGACGACCATCGACCCGGTCGCCTCCGTCCCTTGGGTGTTCGATATGTCGTAGGCCTCGATCCGCTGGGGAAATGACGATAGAGATAGAGCTGCGGCGAGCTCGCTCAGGGCCTCGCTCGATTCATCGCGCACGGTGGCCGACTTCTGCTCCCGATTGAGCGAGTAGCGCGCGTTCTCGTTTGCCATCTCCACCAAGTGACGCTTCTCCCCACGCTGGGGGAGCTTGACGTGGACGCGTCGACCGCGCAGCGAGGTGAGCCAATCGGCGATCTCGCCGGCATCATCGATTTCAACCGGGATGAGGATCTCCTGCGGGATCACGGTGGCGGCGGTGTAGTACTGGGGGAGGAAGGCGGAGAGGACCTCGCTCATCGTCGAGCCGTCCGGCGCGCGCAGGTGGAACGTCTCCCTTCCGCTCAAGCGACCATCGCGGATGCGGAACACCTCGGCGCAGGCGCGCTTGCCTTGAACGGTGAGTCCGATCGTGTCGATGTCGATCACGCGCGATAGCGACACCGACTGGCGTTCGAGGGCGTGCATGACCGCGACGCGCTGATCACGCAGGCGCGCCGCTTGCTCGAAGTTCTCCTCCTTTGCCGCACGATCCATCTGCTTTCGCATCCGTTTCACGAGCCCGGCCAGCCTTCCCTCCAACAGCATCGCCGCCTGATCGACCGCCACCTTGTACTCCTCCTCGCTCACCAGATCGGCGCACGGGGCGAGGCAGCGGCCGATGTGATAGTCGAGGCAGGGGCGGCGTGGCTTGGAGAGAGGAAGCTTGAGCGTGCACGTGCGGATGGGGAACAACTTCTGCGTCAGCTTCATCGTAGAGCGCATCGCCTTGCTGCTGGTGTACGGCCCGAAGTAGCGGGCCCCATCACGCTTGCGGCGACGGACGATCATCAGGCGGGGGAACGACTCGTTGGTGATCTTTAGGTACGGGTAGCGCTTATCGTCGCGCAAGCGGATGTTGAAGTGTGGCTGGAAGTGCTTGATCAGGCTCTCCTCGAGGATAAACGCCTCGGACTCGGTCGCGGTCTGGATCACCTCGATATCTGCGATCTCCTGCACCAGGCGTCGCGTCTTGCGCGTTAATCCCTTCGGCGAGTGAAAGTATGAGCGTACGCGGTTACGCAGCACGACCGCCTTTCCCACGTAGATCACATCTCCGTTTGCATCCTTCATCAGATAGACGCCGGGGGAGGTGGGAAGGTGCTCCAGTTTTTCGGCGATGTGCTTGTTTGTCGTCATGGGTGTCTGCTTGCATGGTAGCGGGGATGTAATGGACGCTCAAATTTGCTAGATGATCTGAACGAGGCGCGAGTTGGGAGTTATCCCGGGAATCCGTCCCCGTTTGGCGATCGGTCTTCCTTCAATCTCTTTGATGTCGGCTGTAAAATCGATCGGGCTGGCTCCGGAGATGGCGCTCCCCACTCCGAACGCGTCGACCGGGGCGTTCTTCTCGCGGAACAGGGCGATGCGAGATGCGTCGATTCCGCCGGAGACGACGATTTGCACGTGTGAGAAGCCCTCTTGATCGAGGCGGGCACGTACTTCCTGCACCAACTCTGGGGTTACCCGCCCCCGCTCGGCCGGTGTGTCGAGGCGCACGCCCCACAGGCGATCGCCCAAGGCATGCGCGACACGCAGGCTCTCCTCGGCCTCGTCCCTGAATGTATCGACAAGAGCGATCCGTTTTATCTGTGGGTCGATGCACCGATCGAACGCCTCGGTTGCCTGAACCGTATCCCCGATGCACAGGATGAGCGCATGCGGGATCGTCCCCGAAGGGACCGTCCCCGCTAGAGTCGCCCCGGCCTGTGTGGCACATCCCGAGCACCCGCCGACCATCGCCGCATACTCCAGGTGAGAAGAGACATCTGGGTGGACATGACGCGCGCCGAAGTGGAGCACGGGGATCTCACCTGCCGCCTCAACGCAGGCACAGGCCTCGCTCGCCCAGCCGCTCTCCTGAGCGAGCGTCCCAAGGATCGCCGTCTCGTAGATGCCAAAAGCACGGTAGGGACCGGTGATCCGCAGAACGACCTCCTTGCGCTCCATCGACTCCCCCTCAAGAACGGCCCACGCTTTACTCCCTGTGGGAAGGACACGTGCGAGGATAGCCTTCACTTCGTTCATCCCGCACAGCATCCCGGAGCGGGAGGGGAAGACCTCCATGGTGACGAGTGGGCCGAGCCCCTCCTGTTCAAGGATCTTACGAGCATTCAAGAAGTAGATGTCCGCCGTTTTTCCAGAGAGTATCTGTTCAGAGGGCGCAAATCGGTCTTCCTCGCTCATCGGTCCTCCTCTTCAGTGATTCGCGCTCCGAAAATCTGTGCCATGTGGCGTAGGGCAAAGGCATGTGCATCGTTGTCGAATGAAGCGACACAGTCGTGGCGGACCTCGATATCGTAGCCACGGTAGTAGGCGTCGGCGACCGTGTGCAGAACACAAATATCCGTGCACACCCCGCAGACAGTCACCTTTCCTACCCCGGCCTGTTGCAGGCGCTCATGCAGGTCGGTGGCAAAGAAGGCGCTGTACGAGCTCGTTTCGATGAGGGTGGCCCGATCGAGGTATACGCTAAGCTCGGGGATGATCTCCGCCTCGGTTGTCCCCTTGATGCAGTGCGGTGGGAAGATCTTAAACTCCCTGTCATCTGGGGCATGCGCGTCCGCACTGAAGAAGACGGCAGTTCCTTGTCCCAGATCTTGTTCAACGAGCTTACTTACAGGCGGGATTATTCGCCGCGCTTCTTCTCCACAGAACAAAGGATACCCTTCCTCAAGAAACCCCCGTTGCATATCGATCACAAGAAGCGCGCGAGAAGCATTCATACCGGTCACCCCTTTGTTTCCTACTCCTTATTTCCTTTCTCTCGCCAAGACGCCAAGGATTACTGGCCTTTATCCAGCCTGCTCACCGTTCGTGTGATTCCATCATTCATGAGTGCCTCACCAAAATTAAGCAAATATCCACTTCAATCTTCCGCTGTTCGCTGCGCTCTTTGCGCCTCTGCGAGAGATATAAGCTTATTCTCTCGCCCGCTCGTTGTCACTCGCTCAAGCCGCAAAGGAACCTTCTTTCGAAACCGATAGTAGATCCATCACTTTGGGATTTCAATCCCTTCAGGGATTTCGATCCCTCGGCGCGGCATTCGACGTTGAGTCAGAACAGCCCCGACGATGACCAAGAACATGGCGAGCATTTGGAGTGGGGTTATTCGTTCTCCGAGGGCTCCCCACGCGATGAGCGCTGTTCCAACCGGAGCGAGATTGAGCATCACGTTTACCTGCACGGCTGTCAGGTGTTGCAAGGAATGGTTGTACAGGAGGTAGGCGAGGAGTGTGTTGACGAACGCAAGGCCAATGATCAGTCCCCACGCCTGGAGCGGCATGCGCGGAACGCCCTCGACAAACAGGGCAAACACAAGCAACGCGCCGCCGCCGATCCCCAACGGAACGCTCGTCAGGGTAATGTTGTCCAGGCTGCGATTGCGCGCGAATCTGCGCCCAAGGATCGGAAAAACGGAGAAGCTGAGGATTGTGATCGATAGGGCGATGAGACCGATCGGCTGCTCGGTTTTTATCCCCGGTGAGAAGAAGAGGAGGCTTCCGCCAATGGCGATCACAACGCCGGCGAGCTGGAAACCGCGTGGGCGTTCGTGAAGGAAGATGACGCTGAAGAGCAAGACGGGAATCGGCACGAGGGAAAGGGCCAGCGCCCCGCTGGTAGCCGAGATCGTCTGCAACGCGAAGAACAAGGCTGCGTTTCCGATCGTGTATTGAGAGATTCCCATGGCAGAGAGCTGTATCCATTCAGCCTTAGTGAGGTGGGGGAGCGTCACTTGCCCCTTTGATCGGCGCTTCATCACTAACAAGGGGATGCTCATCAAGAAGGCGATGAAGTAGCGAAGCCCTCCTGTGGTGAATGGTCCGGTGTAGGCGAGGACAACCTTCACCGCCACAAATGATGAGGACCAGATTATGGCGGCGAGGAACACCTCCGCCACCGGGAGAAGGGAATGCTCGGAATGCGTGTCCGAGGAGTGATCGAAGATTGACATGGGAGGATGATACCAGAAAATATCCTATGGGACGGTATCACCCTTCTAGCGCTTCTGCGCCGGTAGCCATAGGACCACGAACAGAATGGGAAATTGGTGCTTCTTATCGCGGAAGTACGCTGTTGCGAAGGGGCTCTAAAGCTGGTAGTATTCTGAGGCTGTCGTTTAGTTCAGGAATCAGCTCAATATTCGGCGATAGGTGGCTAGGAAACAGTGAATGAAGTTGGTGTGAGAGTGAGCGGCTTTTTTAGACGCTACGTGTTAAAGTGGGTCAATCGCGTGACTCGCCTTGCCCATGAACACGGATTGGACCCGCGTGTGTTCATCGTTCTGTATCTCCTCGGATACGCCATTCAAGGGGTATTCTACCTTCCCTGGCTGAAGAACAGGGACGTTGATCTCGGCCTCCTTGTTTCGCTCAGGGTCCTAGGGCTTGTGGGTCCACTCTACGTTTTGCTTAAAGGCAAGAATATTGCTGGTGTGCTTAACTTGTCGCTAGCGCTCAGTTGGTCTTTGAACACCGCGTGGCACGTCTGCTACTACGTATACCTCTAAGGGTCGGAGGTATGGCTCCTTGCCGTTTGAAGAGGGCAACAGACTTCTAGCGGCAAATGATACAACAACATCCTCTCGTCAATTTGCTGTACTTTCAGTCAACAACAAAACGGCAGGGCAAGCCCCACCCCTTGACGCTTCCAACAGGTCCACGGTCTCTTCCACAAACCGGGCCAGGCTGTCGCCTCGCACCCACTTCACTATCGATGCCGGAGGTAGATACATCTGTTGATTATTGTATGCTAGAAAACTATATGGCATCATACACCCTTCCAATACCATCCAATGAATGTAGTATATATATCTGCTGTGAGAGAAACAAGAGGGTTTGTCGGTCAGGCTCAGGAGTGCTGCGCAACGATAGGGAACGTTACCGCATAATGTTTCCCCCGGGTTGAGCAGCGTAGAGGGCCCGCATATGCTCGATAACGTGCTCAAGACAGCCTTTGCCTCAGATGGTACCGCCCTCGTTGAGATTCTCGTCGATCCGGATAGGATGGCTGCCGCTACGAAGTCGCCCGACTGAGGTTGCCCGACCGACAGCGACCTCAGTTATCACCATGACCTCACCATTGCCCGCGGGCCTGCCGGCTTGTGTCCGGAGGCACAGAACTTGATCGCTGGAACATCGATACACAAGGAATCCTTCCAGAATGGGTCAACGGAAGTTATGATCAAGATATGGACCAAATGAATACACGCATTGTTCATGTTGATCGCGTCTCTTCCACACAGGACGTGGCGCGCGAGATGGTTTCGCAGGAGTTGGGAGCGGTTGTTGTCGCCGATGTTCAGGAGGAGGGGCGCGGGCGGCGCGGGCATGTGTGGCTCTCACCGCACGGCGGGTTGTACGCTTCCATCATCCTTCGGAGCGATCCAGCTCTTTCGCTTCGCGTAGGGGTGGCCGTGGCGCGGGCTCTGCGGAAACTAGGAATTGTCGCACTGTTGAAGTGGCCGAACGATGTTCTGGTTGCCGGCAAAAAGATCGCCGGGATCCTCATCGAATCATCAGGTGAGACCGCGGTCGTTGGGATAGGCGCGAACATTGCCCGCGCTCCTCTAGAAAATTCAACATGCATCGCATCTGAGACAGAGCAACAGGTCACGCGGGATGAGCTGCTGCACTCGATCCTGCGGGAGGTCGAGATGACATACAAAGAGGATATCATCGAGGCGTATCGCGCACTCTGTGCAACGATCGGACGTACGGTGCAAGTGAACATCACGGCGGGAAATGAGATTACGGGAGTTGCTCTGGGGATCAATCGGGATGGGCATCTCTTGGTTGACGATGGCGAGGAGACGCACGTAATAGTGGGCGGAGATTGCGTGCATCTGGACACGGGAGTTTGACGCTGCTCGTGCAAACGGCTAATCTCGTGACGACTCGAAGATAAGGAGATACGACATGATGCTATGGGGAAAGCAGAAGAAGATTGAAGCCTTGGTTATCAAGCATCTGGATCAGGTAGTTGAGACGCTGGATAACTTCCAGGATGCCGTGTTCAGCTACCTTGGCGGCGACATGGAGCAGGCCGACCGCCTGGCCCTTGCCACACACCAGGCGGAGAGCCTCGCTGATGATATTCGCCGTGAGGTGGAGGCGCAGTTACTTGGCGGAGCACTCCTGGCGCCGTCCCGTCGAGATATCTTGGAGATCATCGAACGAGCGGACGGCCTCGCCAACGCCGGCGAGGAAGCTCTCGACTATATCATGCTGCAACATGTAAACGTTCCCGACGAGATAAAAGGACAATTACGCGGTATTGGGGAAAAAACAGGAGAGATCTCGCGCGAGGTCAAGCTGGCGATGCAGCTAATGTTCGATGACATAAGTCAAGTAACGGAACACACCAAGGCGATCGAGATAAAGGAAGGAGAGATCGATCGTCTGGAACGAGACGCGATTAAGCTTGTGTTTAAGATGGATATCAGCCTGGCGGAGAAGTTGCAACTACGGGGGATGATCGAGCAACTGGTTGAGACCTCCGATCGGGCAGAGGATCTCTCTGATCGCATCGACATTATGGTCGCCGAGAGGAAGATATAGCAGCCTCTTAACGAGAATTGAGAGCATTTTGCATCCGGCTTAGGCGTTGATGGAAATGTGGCCCATGAACGTCAGCAGCGTTGAGACCCGTGCTCGATGCACGGCGGTATCTTGAGCCAGGTGCTGTTGTGGACAAGCTGAAACGTTACGAAAAGCATGTCCTTGCGCGAAGGGGCAAAGAGCGCACGTTTTAGCAGTTGCAGCCTCAAGCGCGTTTCACACTCGATACAGGGAACAATCCACGGGATAACTTGCGTTCATCTTCCGCTCTATTCTCATACGAATTACAACGAAAGACACGTGCCTGTATCTGCCAATAGGTTGCGTGAGACCCCATGAAGCGTGACAATCCGGTCCTGCACAACAGCGTGCTCTAGGGGAAAGGGAGGGGCGATGACTAGCGACAAGAGATCTGTGTTCGTCTATCTCGTCCTTGGCTTTGCGATGCTGGTGTGGGGCCTTTCCTTCCTGGCAATCAAGGATGTAATCTCGCATGTGCCTATATTCACGCTCCTCTTTCTCAGATTTGCTGTGGCCACGATCCTGCTCGGTTCGATTGGTGGCGTAATGCGGACGCTTGCCGTGCCGTGGCGTGATCTTGCTGTGCTTGCCGGTCTGGCAATACTGAGCCCCATCGGTTACTTCATCTTTGAAACCTACGGTGTTGCCAACACGCAGCCAAGCCACGTTTCGGTGATCATTGCCGCCATTCCCACCGTTGTCTTCCTCATTGCACTTGCAAAGCGGCAGGAACATGCAACGTGGCGAAAAGGGGCTGGCCTGGTCACCACGTATGTCGGGATATTCCTCCTTGTCGTCTCCGGACTTCACGAGCCGGGGGTAAGCCTGCTCGGTGACGTCCTCGTGTTCGGAGCGGTGATGTGCGCTGCGGTGCGCACAGTATTGATTAAGGATGTCCTGCGGCGTATCACTCCGTTGCAGCTAACCTTCTATCAATTTCTGTTCTCTCTTGTTATCTTTGGCCCGCTGGCGGCAACTGATAGCTGGAGCTGGGTAGCGACAATCACCGCGATGCAGGTGTCTGAGATCCTCTTTCTCGGCGTCCTCTGTTCTGCCGGTGCCTTTCTGGCTATGCATTACGCCCTCACGCACCTGTCGGCAACCCAGGTGGCCGCTACGGCAAGCTTCATCCCCGTGATAACCCTGTTTGCTGCGGTACTCATCATGGGGACGAAATTGAGCCTGCTAAAGGGGTTGGGGGTAACGGCGGCAGTAGCGGGGGTCCTATTGGTGCAAATAGGCAACGTAAAGCCCCAAGAGATCATGCTGGAGGAGGGATAGACTTGAGCCACTTTTCAAATGTGTGGCAGAGGATGCGACCTCATCCAGTGCGGGTGCGAGCAGTGATTCGCCTGGCGTATCCTGTGGCGTTGGGGATGATCTCAATTACTCTCTTAAACGTCGTCGATACGGCAATGCTCGGGCGCTTGGGATCGATCCCCCTTGCTGCCGCTGGAATCAGCGGCGTGGCCTACTTTGCGATAGTCTTCTCGCTCGCCGGGATCGGGATCGGTGTGCAGACTCTTACTGCCAGGCGCTATGGCGAGGGAGACTTGCTGCAGTGCGGACAGGTGTTGAATGCTGGTCTCATCCTTGGGCTCATCTCCGGGATACCACTTGTGCTGGCCAGTGGAGGGATGGCACACATCATTTCACCATTCCTGTCACAGCAGGGAGAGGTCGCTCGACTTGGAGAGATCTATCTTCGCTACCGCTTCCTCGGATCTGCATTCCTATTGCTGAACATGATCTATCGCGGTTTCTACAACGGTATTGGTGATACCAAGCAGCAACTGGTGTCCGCAATCATCGTTACCGTCTCCAATATCCTTCTCGACTACGCGCTCATCTTTGGGAACTTTGGGTCCCCAAAGATGGGAATCGCTGGGGCGGCGATTGCGTCGTCACTTGCCACAGCCCTCGGATTCGCGTATTTTCTGATCGTCAGTCTGATGCCGAAGTATCGCAGGGTTTACCTCCTCTATCGGCGCTTCGTACACGCTCTTTCTCGCATTCGACCGATCATCCGCCTCTCCCTGCCCGTGATGGGGCAGCGCCTGACGTCAAATGGGAGTTTCTTCATCTTCTTCTCCATTGTCGCGCGCATAGGCACGCTGGAGCTTGCGGCGAGCAACGTCATCCGCTCGGTCATCGGACTGTCGATCATGCCGGCGATCGGGATCGGGGTGGCTGGAATGACGCTTGTGGGTCAGAACCTAGGAGCGAAGAAGCCGGATCAGGCGGAGGTGTTCGCTTGGGACGCGGCAAAGCTCGCTGCCTACTTGATGGCCAGTATTGGCCTGTTGTTCGTCGCATTCCCGCGATTTATCTTCATGATCTACACGACAGATCCTGCCGTGATCGCCCTTGGGCGAACTCCACTTATCTTCCTTGGCCTAACGCAAGCGTTCGGCGGGATATCGTTGGTCCTCGAACAGTCGCTTCAGGGAGCGGGAAATACACGCTTTGTGATGCTCGCTGAGGTGCTTGTCTGCTCACTCTTCTACCTTCCGGTTGCTTACCTGCTCGGAATTCACCTGCACTTGGGGATCACCGGCGCATGGTTGGGCGAGCTTGCCTATTGGATAACCATGTCCTCACTGATGGCCGCGAAGTTTCGCACTGGGACTTGGAAAGCGATCACGGTGTGAAGCCTGGCCGATAATCCTTGTAGCAAACACCGTTGCCCACTACCATGTGTAGATAGCAAATGAAGAAAGAGAGATCGCAAGAACCCTGGACACAGTACAGCTTGAGTGAAGAGGTCGTCAATGCCGTTACCCACGGAGTGGGTACACTTTTCAGCATTGTTGGCCTTGTCTTTCTCGTGCTGTCTGCCGTGCGCGAACACAGTTCCCTATCCATCGCCAGTGTCGCTGTCTATGGGGTGAGCCTTATCCTGTTGCACCTTGCATCGACGCTGTATCACAGCCTGCGTGCCCCGCGCGCAAAACGGGTCTTCCGCATCATCGACCACTGCTCGATCTACGTTCTGATCGCCGGCACGTACACTCCGTTCCTCTTGATCGCTCTGCACAACACGCAGGGATTCCTCCTCCTGGGAATCGTGTGGGGGCTGGCACTTACGGGCATAGTATTGCAGGTCGCATTCAAAGGCTGGTTTGGAAGGCTATCTGTTGTCCCTTACGTCGGGATGGGATGGCTGGTGGTGATTATCTTTCGCAAGCTCCTGGCGACTCTCCCGCACGAGGGTGTCATCCTGTTGATCGTCGGTGGGTTGTTCTATATGGGTGGAATCATATTCTACGGCTGGAAGAAGCTGCGCTTCCACCACGCCATTTGGCACCTGTTCGTGCTGGGGGGGAGTATCTGTCACTACTTGGCGATCCTCATCTACGTACTACCCATTGTTGGACCGACTAACTAGAAAGGGCGCACTTTATGAGATTCACATAGCTGCTGGCTTCGGGAGGTTTGAGGAGTGCCTGACAAACATGGAAAGAAAGACTGGTGGATGCTCTTGATATCAATTGTCCTCTACTGGGCCGCTTTGCCCGCTGCGCTCCTCTACGCAGCAACGAGGTTAGACCATGTCCTTTCCTTCTGTTCACTTCCAGCAATCATCGTGTTTCCGGTTGGTGGCGTTCTCGTGTTAGCAAGCTTTATCCTCTCTTCCTGGTGTGTCGTAACGCTCTACCTGCGCGGGCGAGGGTTCCCCCTCTCGTTTCTTCCACCGGCGAGGCTCGTGCGCGAGGGGCCGTACGCTCTCTCTCGTCACCCGCTATACTTGGCGTTTAGCGCCTATCTTCTTGGCCTAAGCCTCATCGTGCGCACACTTTCAGGGGTTATGATCGTCGTGCCAGCCTTCACCCTGCTGTGGATCCTGTACGCCCTCACCCACGAAGAGCGAGGACTCGCGCGTCGGTACGGCGAGGAGTACCGCGAGTACAGAGACGAGGTAGCTTTTTTCTTCCACCGGCACAGAGATATTCCCGGTCCGAGCATCGTCTATGCCACCGTTTATATCGTGGGGAAAGCGATCGTGCGCCTCTTGTTCTCAGTCGATGTTGAGGGAGAGGAGAACCTACCTCGAAGCGGCCCATTCATCCTCCTTGGCAACCACGCATCGTATCTTGATCCTGTTTTCCTCGTCGCCGCATGCAATCGCTACGTTCGTTTCTTTACCAAAGGGGAGATGATGCACACCCGTGGTGGAAGATGGTTCTTCAACGGAATGGGATCGATCCCCACGAACCGCTATCGCGTTGATTCCGGATCGGTGCGTGCGTTTCTTGCAGCGCTCAAAGCAGGTGATATCATCGGGATATTCCCGGAAGGGGAACGCACGTGGGATGGAAATCCTCTTCCCATAAGCCCTACCGTGGTGCGCCTACTCAAGAGATCCAATGTGCCGCTCGTCGCGGCCAGGATCGAGGGAAGCTACGCCGCCTATCCCCGCTGGAGTTCATATCCGCTTCCCGGTAGAATCAAGGTACGCTTCTTTGCACCATCTTCATCGGATGAAATCCTGGACGTACTTTCGCGCATCAAGACCAACGAAACTGGTTGCACAGTCTTTCCTCGCAGTACTCGTGGCCTGGAGCGCCTCATCTGGGCCTGCCCTGCCTGCCGTACGATCGGAGGAATCATCGCACGTGGACACGAGATCCTCTGCGAGCACTGCCACACCAAGTGGTCACTCGACCGCAATCTGCGCGTCCACGCGGGCGATGGGACGAGCGTTCCGCTGCGAGAGTTCGTCTCCTTCCTCACAGAGACCGATTTCTTCTTGGGTGCAGACACTCTCGCGTCAATTGGCTCTGTCGATCTCCTTGTTGGAGGGAAAGAGCTCTCCCGCATAGCTTCCGGAGAGGTGGTCTATCGCGATGGGGAACTGCATGTGGGGGGGAGTGCCTTCTCCGTCTCCGAAGCGCACATCATTAGGCTCGAAGGGAAGAACCGCCTCGACCTAGGATTTGCCAAGGATTACAGATTACGGCTTGTGTTTCACTCCGACAGCCCGCTAAAGTGGGAACAGTTCTTGCGCGTCAAACTAATCGGCTTGAGTTGAAGCGAGTACACAATCTGGGGTTCGTTATTCTGCCGAGATCGAGCGCTGTTGCCCAGATGTGCCTCAGCCAGTCGCTCGACCGGGCAAAGGCGGTTCTTGAGCCAGACCGTAAGGCACTACGCTTTGGTGAACTTGGCACGGCAACCCCCATGACATTAGAGGAGAACTCACCCACCTGGAGACACCACGATTCGCGGCTGGCCACTGGTCTGTTGCCTCTCCCACTCCGCCTGTCCGGGTGGTGTTTTACGGACAATGACGAGAAGATGACCGGGGATATCTAGATCCTTGTTAGCAGATTGGGTGGGGGTTCGGCAATGGTTATGATGAGTGTTAACTCGCGTGGGATGATGCATCTTAGCATAGGGAGGATCTTCGCATGAGACAACAGGCACTCGTAGTTGGTCTTGTGGTGGCGCTGATCTTCACCTGGACGGGCTTCGCGACGCAGGCGGCGTTTCCTGTAACGGTCACTGATGATCGCGGCCGGCAGATCACGATCGCAGCTGAGCCAAGCGGATCGTTGCAGTCGGGGCGCTCTATGCGGAGATCCTGATTGGCCTCGGGGCTGCTGATCGGTTGATCGCCGTTGCCGAATCTCCCGATAATCCGGTTGTAACGGCCGACCTTCCTACTGTCGGCCGACGTACGCTCCCAGTGTAGAGCTGATCCTCGCCTTGAATCCCGATCTCGTCCTCGGGGCGACGGATTGGGGAGGCGAACGCCCCGCGCTGGAGGCCGCTGGGGTGACGGTTCTCACAACACTTATGCTCACGAGTGTGTCGGACATCTTCGCTTCGATGCGCAGCGTGCGAGCGGCGGTTGGAAAGGAGCTTGAGGGTTCCCTCTTGATCGAGCAGATTGCCGAGGACGTCTTGTCAATGGAGATGAGCGTTCTCGGAGAGCCGAAACGCACGGCGGTGTTCCTCTATGCGTCCAGCGCCGACGCCGCGCCGTATGCCACTGGAACAGGGACGATCGAACACGAGCTCATTCTGCGAGCCGGTGGGACGGATGTGTTATCGGACATCGAGGGGTTTGTGCATGTCAGTTTCGAGGAGATCCTCAAGCGGAATCCAGACGTGATCTTCACCGCTCCGTCACAGATTGAGAACATCCCTCGGAATCCGCTCTTGCAGGGTCTCGCCGCGGTTCGCAACGCCCGGGTTGTCGGAATCCGCGCTAGCGAAGTCGCCTCGACGCAGGTCGCCGAGGTGCTGCGCATGATGATCGATACGCTCCATGACCTCAAACTGTAGGGCATCCCGCGCTCTCAGACGGTGGGGTCCGTGGGTCCTTGTCGCCCTCGTGATCGGCACATTCCTCGCTGGCGTTGCTATCGGAGCCGTCGCTATTCCGGTCTCCGACGTTCTCTCCGTGGTATTCGGAACGCACAGTCGGGCAGTAAGTGCGACGGATCGCCTGATCGTGACCCAGATCCGCTTGCCGCGGGTTCTCCTCGGTTTTCTCGTTGGCTCTGCTTTGGCCGTTTCCGGAGCAGCCATGCAAGGATTGTTCCGCAATCCACTTGCCAGCCCCTATGTCCTCGGAATTGCCAGTGGATCCTCGACCGGGGCGACCTTGGCAATTCTTCTGGCTCTTTCGCAGGATGGCTGATCACAATGTTATCGCCTCTTGTCTGATCTTAAGGTAGAGGTATTCTAAGTCACGGTAGCCACATGCCCGGCGCACAATCCTGGCAATGGTGGCGTTGAATGCCTC
>CAJVYM010000026.1 GCA_913009415.1 uncultured bacterium | reverse complement strand
TAGATGGTCATGCGGGAAATGCCGAACACACGCGCAACGACTTCTGGGCTACCCCCCGCTTGGACGCTGGCTACCCCCCGTTTCCTCAATTCAGTCAATTCCTTGTGAGTCAGCTTGCGTGCATCTCGTTTCATAATGAAACATTGTATCACACTGACATCACAATGTCAAGCCTATTTCACACGGTTTAATAATCTCTGGGAATCATTCGGCAGCGCACGGCGGTGGAGTCAGCGTTGCCTCGTGTAATCCGCTCTTCGCCGGCAATCTCATCATCGGTAATGTAGCTGGGTGGGAGGGTGGCGGGATCACCCGCTGGTACAGCAACAGTTCCTTCATCAACAACGTGATCGCCGACAATCGAGTCACCGCTGGCAAGGGGAGCGGGGTTGTGGGTGGGTGGATCGAAAGTGTCTCTGGCGCATACCACCATCGCTCGTAACAGCGGAGGTGACGGCAGCGGGATCGACTCACAGTAGCGTGACCATGACGAACACGATCTTGGTCGGGCACAAGATAGGAATTGGCGTTGCCTTAGGCAGCAGCGCCACGCTGGAGGGTACGCTGTGGGGCAGTGGCACTTGGGCCAATGGCACCGACTGGGGCGGGGATGGCAGCGTTGTCACCGGTGATGTCGACATTTGGGGCGATCCGGCTTTTGTCGATCCCGATGGTGGCGACTACCACATTGGGCCAAAATCGGCGGCGATCGATGCTGGGATAGATGCCGGCGTCAATTCTGACATTGACGGCAATTCGCGTCCCATCGGCGCAGCTTACGACATAGGTGCGGATGAGGCCAATGATTGATCGAGGTTGGAGCTGAGCGTAACTCCCTTCGGTAGCGATATTCTTATCGGGATCATCGCTCCTATGTTTCCTGCAGGGGAAATTCAGCACCTACTGATTGAGGCCCTGCTAAGGAATTGCTACTTGGCAAAGGGCCAAGAGCAGATTATGATACAGAATGGATCGTTCGACAGGCGAAATAGCAGGACTTCTAGCTTCGGACACTCAAGCTGTGAGACTGAATGTTGCCAGGTGCAATTCTAGAGGGATCTGTTGATCAATCGGTTCCCGTAAAGGAGACTAAGCCCTCTCTTGGAACCTGGTAGAGAAGGGCAAGCTCGATCTCTCCCTGGATGACGACATCTTGTGGTACGCTTTGAAAGAAGCGAAAAAAGTCCAAGAAGCATGATTCATTCTGCGAAATATCAAGTATCCAACCACTGGCGAGGAGAATATCATGAAGATTCCCAGGTGCATGAACACTTTGGAGTTGAATCCAAGACACACAACACCCCGACAACGTCCAGCGGATGTTCCCTTGCGTTGAGATTGAATCACGCAGGCGCAAACCCCCATCTGTTGCCAGTTTTACGCTGAGCTGACAGCTTTCTCTTAGTGGGTACGCTTGCCTTTATCTCACTAGCGAACACTTCAAACAAGATCGCTTTCGTGGCTTGAAGTATCGATGTTCACAGTGACCACATAGTACAACTCGCTGAGACAAAAACCAAGGAATATTTGTTGATCTTTAGTGAGCACAATACAGCTCTAGAAACACGCAAATCCTGATTAGAAACGGCTTTCTTGATTTTGGGCAAGGGAACATCCGTTCTTACCCACTTTCCTCTTGCCCGCCTTCTCCACCGCGACAAGGATATCCTCAGCGATCGCGGGCAGTGTTTGACCGCGCGGGATCGGGGTCAGGTGCGCTAGGCGGATCCCCTTACCACGTGCCTCCACCCCTCCCTTGTCGTGACCCTCTCCCGGTCGGGCAAAGCACGGCTCGAACAAGTAGTGACTGACTAACGCCTTGCACCTCTCTGTCAGCTCACGCTTCATCCCCACCCGCATCTTCACCGCCGCAGTGAGATTGTCATACACTACTCGTTTGGGTACTCCGCCGAAGTAGGTGAATGCCCGCACGTGTCCATCCAGAAACGCCAGCTGATCACAGTGGTCATACAGCCACACAAAATCACGCTGCGAGTACATCAGCCGCATGACAAACTTCCACACCTTGCGCGATACCCCATTCTCTTCCACCGTTACTTGAAAGAAGTCCACCTGTGCTTCATCCCCACAGCGGTGGATGAGGGGGATGTACACTTCCTTTTCCTGACGACGTTTCTCGTGCAGGTACCCCCGCACCGTGGTGATCCCTACCTTGTACCCGTCCTCAATCAATTGCTGATGGAGTCTGCTGCCAGTGATCCGCTGCTTGGGGGGTGTAGTAGCCGATCCTGCTTACTGCACCCCCCGAGTGGTTGTGCGTGTACTCCATTCCTCCAGCAACTGATCGATCCGGGGGACCACCTTCTCCAGCACCGGCCTTGCCCGTGCTCCCTGTTCATGGCGCATTGGCTCCGATACCTTCAGGTACTTGCGCACCGTGTTACGGCTCATTCCCATCTCACGTGCCACGCGACGAATCGACTGGCCCTCCACCAATGCTTTGTACCGCACAACATTCACTTCGTCCATCCTTAACATCCTTCCTCCGGTAGCTTGGTCTTACCTCCAATCTACCGACTTTGATGCCGCGGGTGGGTCATTTTCTAACCGTTGCGTCCAATTGGCATATTGCCTTGCAGGACTGAAAAAGATACGTATACTTTGCCTCGATGGTGAGCAGAAAATGCGGGGGAGGTAGCATGAAATCGATGAGAAGGCCGTGCCACTGCAAGGAGAACAGGTGACGAGGCACACGGAAACACCTGTTATCGCCCCATATGCCGTGGTGCCCTTTTAGGAGGATCACGATTGATCCTGTTCCAGTATCCTAGCCAACGCCGATACCACCGTCGCGCTGGTCTTTTTCTGTTCATCGAGAGGGACTTGATGAGCGCTTGGAGCCAATCACAGCAAAGACTTACATGCGGTGCTGCCATAAAACATAGCTCATGTGCAGAAGAGCGCATGGCTCAGCAATCGCTTCCTTTACAATTGAGGGGTGCGCGGGGGCAGAGAAACACTCTTGTCACGATATTGGCAATCACCACATACTTAATTATATCGTCGAACTAGGAGGCACCTGTGAAAGTAGAGGATCTGCAAAAGATCAGAGAACGTACAGCGAGAAAACTTGCTCTACGGTCTGGGAGTATACGTGTGAAGGTAATCGTCAGTATGGGAACGAGCGGTATCGCCGCCGGTGCAGGCAACGTACTGGCAACATTTATCGATGAGGTTCGTAAGCGAAAGCTGCGTGATGTCCTGGTTACTCAGGCCGGCGAACGCGGCCTTTCCTCGGCAGAGCCCGTTGTAGAGGTACGTGAAGTAGATAGACCGGTGGTCGTCTACGGTGATATCACGCCGGAGAAGGCACGTCGTATTGTCACTGAACATATTGTAAATGGAAACCCAGTTTCCGAGTATGCGATCGAAGTGAGGCCAGAATAGTAAAGTATTTTTCCATGATCAGTGGAGGAATTGTGTATGAATTTATCCGTTCGGAGTCGTTCGTGTATTGGGATGGGGTCTGATGACATCAAGGAAGGAGGGAAGGGTCTAGTGAAGGACATAACGATTCGGATCGATGACAAGGAGATCAGCGCTCCATCAGGAAGTACGATCCTGGAAGTGGCCAAAGCAAACGGTTTTTATATTCCTACACTCTGCCACTTGGACGGACTGACGGATATTGGCGCCTGCCGTATGTGTGTTGTCAGCGTAGGCGGGAAGATCGTTACTTCCTGCACAACTAAGATCACTGAAGGAATGGAAGTAATAACCAACAGTGACCGGTTGGCGGAGCTGCGGCGGCTTAATCTAGAGCTTATCTTCGCCGAACGAAACCATGTATGCTCGATGTGTGTTTCCAACAATCACTGCGAGTTACAGGATCTTGCTTGCGATCTAGGGATGCAGCACGTGGAAGTACCATATGCCTATCCCAGACTATCGATTGACGCAACACATCCAAAATTCATCGTCGACCACAATCGGTGCATCCTGTGCGGTCGCTGCGTACGCGTCTGCGCCGAGGTAGAGGGAGCACACGTGTGGGGAATCGCTGGGCGTGGTCGAGAAACGCTTGTGATTACCGAATTAGGGATAGATTGGGGAGACGCTGAGACGTGCACCGATTGCGGTAAGTGCGTCGAGGTCTGCCCGACTGGCGCGATCGTGGAAAAGGGCAAGGCGGCAGCGGAAATGGAGAAGCATCCACAGCTCGTCACGACGCTGAAGGAGAGGAGGGAGAATGACTAAGGTAAGAGTGGCCACCGTGTGGTTCAGCGGTTGTGCGGGGTGTCATATGTCATTCCTCGACCTCGATGAGCTGCTGATTGATCTGGCTGAACGCATCGAGATTGTCAAAAGCCCTGTTGTGGACACAAAGGCCTTCCCCGAGAATGTTGATGTGACCCTCATCGAAGGCGCAATCGGTAATGAGGAGCATTACGAGCTAGTGCGTGAGATCCGTGCGCGATCAAAGATCGTCATCGCCCTTGGCGACTGTGCCGTGACCGGCAATGTCCCCGCGATGCGAAATGGTATCCCCGTGAAGGAGATCCTGGAGGGCGTGTACGGAAAGGAGCGGACGACGAACGGAACCATCCCCACTGAGGTTGTACCCGCGCTTCTCGATCGCGTGCGCCCGGTGCATGAAGTAATACACGTGGACTATTTCCTGCACGGGTGTCCGCCACCGGCAGCGGTTATCGGCAAAGCCTTGCTGGCATTGCTTGATGGGAAGACCCCAGAGCTGACGGGCCGCGAGCTGAAATTCGGATGAAGGAGTACATATGAAAAGGGAAATTTTAATTGATCCGGTAACGCGCATCGAGGGACATGCCAAGATCACCATTTATCTCGACGACGCCGGGGAAGTGAATGATGCTCATTTTCACGTCACCGAACTGCGCGGGTTCGAGAAGTTCTGCGAGGGACGCACCCTGTGGGAGATGCCGGCGCTAACGGCGCGGATCTGCGGCATCTGTCCGGTCAGCCATATCCTCGCCTCGGCGAAGACAGGAGACGCCATTCTCGCTGTCCGGATCCCCAAGGCAGCGGAGTTGTTGCGGCGGTTGATGAACACCGCTCAATTCGTCCAGTCACACGCACTGAGCTTCTTCTACCTCTCCGCGCCTGATTTTTTGCTCGGTTGGGACTCTGATCCGGCACAGCGTAACGTAATCGGCCTGATTGGGGCAAATCCGAGCCTTGCACGCAAGGGAATCCGCCTGCGCTCCTTCGGCCAGCAGATCATTGAGCGACTGGGGGGGAAGAAGATCCACCCCGCCTGGGCCGTGCCCGGAGGAGTCAATAGCTCGCTTTCCAAGGAGGATGTCGATTTCATCAAGGCAAACTTGCCGGAAGCGTTGGATACGATTCGCGGCACACTCGATCTATTCAAGTCTTCGTTCGCCGATGAACAGACTCGCGGAATGCTCAGTGACTTCCCCAGCCTGTTCATGGGGCTTGTCTCCCCGGATGGAACATGGGAGCACTACGAGGGGAACATACGCATCGTTGACTCGCAGGGAAGCATCGTTGTCGATCAGTTCGATCCCGCGCACTACCCGGAGATCGTGCAGGAAGCATCCGAGGGATGGAGCTACCTCAAATTCCCGCACTACGCACCGCTCGGGTATCCGGAAGGGATGTACCGTGTCGGCCCACTCGGACGCGTGAATGTCTGTGATCGGTTCGGCACGCCGCTTGCCGATGCTGAACTGGAAGAGTTTCGCGCCGGCAGTCAAGAGCGATCCGGCAGGGTGTTTGATTACCACTACACCCGCTTAATAGAGATACTCGCTTCTCTGGAACGGATGGAGCGCTTGATCAACGACGAGCGCATCCGCTCTCCGCGTATCCGCGCCGAAGCCGGGATCAACGAGCTCGAGGGCGTGGGCATTCACGAAGCTCCGCGGGGAACTCTATTTCACCACTACAAGGTCGATTCCGATGGCGTCATCCAATGGGTGAACCTGATTGTCTCAACCGGGCAGAACAACCTGGCGATGAATCGCTCCATCAAGGAGATCGCGCAGCAGCACATCCACGGCGGGAAATTTGACGAAGGCATCTTAAACCGCATCGAGGGGGGAATCAGGGCGTTCGACCCTTGCCTATCCTGCTCCGTACACGCGGTAGGACAGATGCCTTTGCTGGTGGAGCTGCAGACGCCAGATGGCGAGACAGTGGGTAGGCTCATCAGGGACTGACATGGATATCGTGATCGGAGTGGGAAACACGCTGCGGCGAGATGATGGCTTGGGGCCATTCATTGCCGGCTCCTTGCCACCAATTCCAGGGGTGATAACGCTCGCTGTTCATCAACTGACTGCGGAGCTGACCGAGCAACTAAGCCCTGTAGACCGCGTGTTGTTCATCGATGCGAGTATGACTGATGAGCAGATCCAGTTGAAGCGCATTACCGAACGGAACGCGCCTCCCGGACACGTCTTCGCGCCTGCAGCACTGCTAGACCTGGCTAGAGTCATACACGGCAGTGCCCCAGAAGGGTGGCTCTTGTCCGTTCCTGGGTACGATTTCGATTTCGGTGAGCAGTTGAGTTCCCAAGCAGCCGTACTTCTCCCTATTGCGAAGCAGGCCGTCTTGGAGTGGATCAATGAAGGGGAAGAACACTGCTCGCACCCTAGTATCGATAATGTTGAATGAGGAGGTACACGTGAACGAAGTGCTGAAGAAATACCCTCCCTCAATTCGGGAGAATCTCCTGGACATCCTGCACGATATCCAAGAGAGCGATCCACACCACTATCTAAGCAATGAGGCATTGACTGCTGTAGCAACCCACTTAGGGATGGATCTGGCAGAGATCAAGGGGACAGCAAGTTTTTACTCGATGTTCAGCTTCACCCCACGCGGGAAACACGTTATCCGCGTTTGTGCCTCCCCCCCGTGTCAGCTCCTCGGAGCAAGTACTGTTCTGGATAAATTGATCGATACTCTTGCTGTCAAAGAAGGTGAGACGACTGCCGATGGGTTGTTCACCTTGGAGACATCAAGTTGCCTGGGTCTATGCGGAGTGGCTCCAGTAATGATGATCGACGAGACCTCTTATGGGAACCTGACTGCCGCTCGTATTGTGGAGATCATCGAGCGAATAAGGAGGGAAGATGAGACTAGCTAGGAGTCATGTATTGATCGGCATCGAGGAGCATTCCCTCATTGCTGGCGCCAAAGCAGTAGAGCAAGCATTTATCGCTGCTGTTGAAAAGCAGGCATTGAGTGAAGAGATCCGGATAGTCGAGACAGGCAGCCTGGGCATCATTGGACACGGAGTGGTCGTGGTTGTTTATCCGGAAGGGGTTACATATGTCGGTGTCACCAAAGCAGATGTACCTGAAATCGTGTCCGAGCACTTGATAAAGGGGCACCCGGTGGAGCGCCTGCGTGTATATAGTCCCCCGTGTTTCGATACGGAGAAGATGCGCACCGGCCTCGTGCACAAGCAACCGCGCATCGTACTCAGCAACTGTGGAGTCATCGATCCAGAGAACCTGGAAGAGGCGATTGCCGGCGGCGATTATCAAGCTCTAGAGAAGGTAATAACGGAAGGCATTTCTCCTCAAGGGGTTACCGATGAGGTCACTCGTTCGGGGTTACGTGGGCGGGGCGGGGCGGGATTCCCCACGGGAAAGAAGTGGTCACTCACTGCCCCGGGCGCTGAGAAGTATCTCGTGTGTAACGCTGATGAAGGGGAACCAGGGATGTGTAAAGATAGACTTATTCTGGAGGGAGATCCGCATCGCCTGATCGAAGGGATGATCCTTGCCGGGTACGCCATTGGCGTGAAGAAAGGCTACATCTACATTCGTGGTGAATACAGCCTTCCCATCGGACGGATGACAAGGACCATCGAAAATGCACGTGCCAATAACCTGTTGGGAGAGCATATCCTGGGGGCGGATATCTCGTTTGACATCGAGATCAAAAAAGGGGCCGGAGCATATGTGTGCGGTGAGGAGACAGCACTCATCGAATCGATCGAGGGAAAGCGTGGCTATCCTCGCTTGAGGCCCCCTTATCCTGGTGCAGTCGGCCTGTGGGGAAAGCCGACTGTGGTCAACAACGTGGAGACATTGGCCAATGTGGCACCCATCATTCTCAATGGTGCTGATTGGTTCCGTTCATTTGGCACGGAAACCTGTCCCGGGACCAAGGTGTACACCGTCTTCGGGCATGCTGCTAATCCTGGGCTGATCGAGGTGGAGATGGGAACGTCGCTGCGAGAGATCGTGTACCGCTATGGCGGCGGGGTGCGGAATGGGAAGAGATTCAAGGCAGCGCTTGTCGGCGGTGCTGCTGGGGCATTCATTGATGAAGATGGCCTCAACGTGGAAATGGACTACGATAGTTTGCGCGACTACTCCGCAGTGCTCGGCTCAGGAGCTGTCCTTGTTTTGGACGAAGATGCATCCATCGTCGAATTACTACAGGGGATCCTTCGGTTTTTCCGCCATGAGTCATGTGGCCAGTGTGTTCCTTGCCGCAGTGGTACTAATCGGCTGGAAGCTATCCTTGACCGTTTCTGTGTTGGCGAAGGGAGTGAGGACGACCTGGATCTCCTCCTGCGTGTTTCTCGCATGATGCGCGACACGGCATTCTGCCCTCTTGGCCAATCACCGGTGATTCCCATCGAGAGCGCGTTACGAGCGTTTAGGCAGGAGTTCCTGAGCTATCCTGCAGTTGCGACATCTGTCTAACCCGCGGATCAATATCGCCTGGTGGCACACGCCTCTTGTGTCACCGGGCAATCTCTTTGGTCAGCCACTGTAAAGTGTCCTACGGAAACCAGAGGACTAGCTTGTGACCCTACGCCGTCTCTTTGGCGAGGCCGCTAAGGAGACGAGGAAGACGGCCGTCGCCATAACAGCGATCGATGAACCGATGGGCAGGTCGGCAAGCAGAGAAAAGAGAAACCCGAGAAGCGCGGACAGAGCACCAAACAGGGGGGCGAGCAGAAACACCTTTTTGATATCGTAGAGGAGCTGATAGGCAGCCGACGCTGGAAGGATCATCAACGTGTAGATCAACAGGCCACCGGTGATCTGCAGCGAGAGACTCACAACGAGCGCGGTGAGAAAGAGGATCAAGTAATAGTAGATACGTGTGTTGATTCCCGATGCTGCAGCGAGCTTACGATCGAGGAGGAGCGCAAGGAATTCCTTACCCAAGCCGATGAGCGCGCTGAGGAGCACGATGGCAAGGATGGCCAACTTGGTAACGTCACTCATCGTTATTCCTAGAACGCTCCCCCAGAGGAGGGACAGGGCGCCATTTCCCACACCAGCACTGGGGGCCAGGCTGAGGAAGATCAGCCCTAATGCCATCATCAGGGGAAAGATTGCGCCGATGATCGTATCGGCGTTCATCCGCGAAACCTCCGACAGGGGACCAAGGATCATCGCTGCGAGAACGGAGAACAACAGCGCCATCCATAGCGGGTCGACATTTGCCAGTAGCCGGCCAAGTGCTGCTCCGGCAAACGCGGCGTGCGACATGGCGAACCCGAGCGAGGAGAGGTTCATCCGCACGACGAACACCCCCATGGTGCTGCACATCATCCCGGCGAGGAGACTCCCGATAAGCGTGGGAAGAACGATATGCAGAGGGATACCGAACATCACATAACCTGGATAAACTGCGATTCAGCAACGAGATCGGTGATGATCCTCCCGGTGACGACAGTGATCGTCCGATCAGCGGCGTTGAGGAGCGGTCCGGGGTCATGACTGACAAACAGCGTGGTAAGCTCAAGTTGGGCGTGGATACGCAGGATAAGGTTAGACAGCTCCTCTTTCGCCTCCGGATCGAGGTTGGTCAACGGTTCATCGAGGAGGAGAACACGCGGCTGGCGAGCGATCACGCGGGCGAGGAGGATCTTGCGCTGCTGTCCGCCCGAGAGGCGGCCGATCGGCCGGTGGGCGAGAGTGGCTGCCCCTACTGCAGCTAGTGCTTGCTCCATCGCGTGGCGGTCCTCACGATGTGGAAGGCGAAATGGTCCTATCTGCGCAAAACGCCCCATGAGAACGACGTCCCGAGCGAGAAACGGAGTGGAGGGAGGGAAGAACAGATCCTGGGGAAGGTAGGCGATCTGCTGCCGCAGACGGTGGCTCCTAGGAGTAACGTGCTCCCCCAGAACAAAGACCATCCCTCTAGTGATCGGCAACAGGCCGTTTATCACTTCTAGAAGCGTGGTCTTTCCCGCTCCATTCGGCCCGATGATCGCTACCATCTCACCGCGCTCGACACTGAGGGAGACGTTGTGCAGAGCGAGGGTCCGCTCTCCTTCATATACCGCCGATACGTCTACTAGCTCTACGACTCCATTCCCCACGCAAACAGCTCCTCAAGCGGTCGCACAGCTGTGCGGTTGCTCTCCTGAATTATCTCGCCACGACGAAAGTCCTCCAGCGCCTCGGGGCGAATCGTAATCGTCACCCGGTTGCCATCATCTGTCTCGAAGTGCACCCGCGGCCGCTTTGCATCGGTTACTCTGAGATTCCCTTTCCCAATGGAACAACCACTGCCGATTTGCACCCCGTCAGTGAGGCAGGAAAGCGGGGTTTCATCGCCGGTTTCAGACACAGCGTGGATGCCGAAGTAACCAGGGCTGTTCAGCAGGTCGAGAGCGAGGCGCCCCATGCGGATTCCGGCGACGAGGAACGGCCCCAGATGCCCGTGCAGGTGAACCCCGCGCTCGATCATCTCGTCAAGATCCGCTGCCCTAGGGTTGATCTTCAAAGCTTCCAAGGTCTCTCCTTCACTTGATTGGTTCTATCGCTGAAAACAGGCTGTCCGCGTTACGCTGGAACAGATCAATAACAGTCGCCGTTCCCGGCATTGCGCCGGGGAAGTTGGACAACACAACGTGCACTGCTCCCACCTCACGCGCAAGGTTGGCCCCGAAATTGATCCCACTTTGCAGGTTATCGATCACCACACGCGCTTCCTCCTTCTTCCCTGTTCTGGCGAGAGCAACGAGGTCCTTGATCGATAGATTCGCCGGGATTCCATACGTAGCCACGACATCGAACCCAAGCCAAGCCACGAACGACTTCTGCCACTGCATACAGATTACGGGAATATCCGCCACCCCCAGGTCGTTCGCCTCGCTTTTCAACGAAGCAGCTACAGAGTCGAGGGCATGCTTGTAGGTAGCGGCATTATCGGCCAATGCCTGAACGTCTTTTGGAAGAAGCGCGGCAAGAGCACTCTCTATGGCGTCAACCTTCGCCGCAGCGCTGTCTGGTGTGTTCCAATCACCCTTTAGCTGTAGCGTCTTCACGGACTTGTTGCCCACTCCTGAGAGAAGAGTGGCCATCCACGGCTCAAACCCCGAGTAAATAACGAGAGAGGCGTTTATTACCGCTGCAATATCACTTGGGCGCAGGTCGTAGTTGGACGGGCAGAACCCGGAGGGGATGATCGTGACCACATTGACTAAATCCCCGCCGACTGCCTGCACGAACTCGCCAAACACGGCGTGGGTCGCAACGACAGTCATCGCCGCCGAAGCGGCAAATCCCACGCTCAGTAAGGCCAACAACACAATCACGATTCCTATCCTCTGTTTTATCCCAATCTCCTTAATAGTTTTTTCTCGCTTCTATACGATCCGCTTTCCGGTCGACGTTGCGGCGATCTCTCCGTGTTTCACCCCTCTCAGGCTCTGCAGCCTATCGGCAAGCGCCTGAATGGCCTTCCCTTCTCCCTTCACAGCTATAAATTCCAGGCAATTACTCTCATCAAGGTGAATGTGAGTAGTTGAGATAACCTGCGAGATCGCCTGATGCTGGATCTCGGTGATGGCCTCAGCGAGCCCGGGCCGATGGTGATCGTAGAGGAGTGTGATCACCCCAACGACCTCATCTCCGTCCTCCCACTCGCGACTGATCAACTGACGGCGTATGGCATCGCGGATCGCCTCCGAGCGATTGGCATACCCGCGGGAAGTGATCAGGCGATCAAATGCGCCGAGAAGATCACTCTCGATCGACACACTGAACCGAACTACTTCACTCATCAGTAACACTCCTTATCGATATCCGTAACACGAAGTTTACCCTTCAACACTGAAGCGCTCAATTGCGAGGCGCGGTGAAAAGGTTCGTATGCTCTTAAAAGCATACCACGACTGCGTTTGCACGGCGCAAAGAAGCACAAGGGCTGTCCTGTGTGTTGATTTGCTAGATTACCCCGTGTAACCTAGCTCACGAGGCCACTAGGCAGTGGTTGGTCGCTTGTCGCCTGAACAAGATTCAGGCGGTTTTTCTGGGAACAGGGCAGGGGGAATGAAGCAACGAGCAATGATCAACATCCGGGGCATTGTGCAAGGGGTTGGGTTCAGACCGTTTGTCTACCGGCTGGCTCACTCCTACCGGCTGACCGGCTGGGTATGCAACACCTCGGGAAGCGTCGAGATCGACGTGGAAGGTGATGAATGCGCTCTCAACCAGTTCATCGATTCCCTGCGCATGCAGGCGCCACCACGCGCAAGGATCGACAATCTGGAGGCAAGTTTCCATCCGCTTATCGGATATGACGCGTTCCTGATCCACAAGAGCCAGGCCAAGGAAAATGAGTACCAGCTCATCTCCCCCGATATTGCCACGTGCGAAGACTGCAAAAGGGAGATCTTCTCCGCCGGAGATCGCCGCTACAATTACCCGTTCACCAACTGCACCAACTGCGGGCCGCGGTTCACGATCATCAAGGACATCCCCTACGACCGGCCGAAGACGACGATGAATGGGTTTGTCATGTGTCCTGACTGTCAATCCGAGTACAGTGACCCACTCGATCGAAGGTTTCATGCCCAACCAAACGCCTGCCCGGTGTGCGGTCCTCAGGTTTGGCTCGTGGACAAGGACGGTGTTCGCATCGAGGCAGACGATCCGCTGGCAAAAGCAAGTGAGCTGCTACGAGCGGGGAATATTCTGGCCCTGAAGGGGCTGGGCGGATTTCATCTGGCATGCGATGCGACCGACGAACAGGCAGTGCGCCGCTTGCGCAGACGGAAAAAACGCCCCTCCAAGCCATTGGCGGTGATGATCGGAACGATCGCCAAGATCAAGGAGCACTGCTACGTCTCCCGGGAAGAGGAGGATCTCCTCTCTTCCCCAGTGGCTCCGATCGTCCTTCTTAACTGGCGCAAAGGAAAATCCGGGATCGCGCCTCTCATCGCCCCGCAACAGCACGATCTCGGGGTGATGCTCCCCTACACACCGCTTCACCACCTCTTGCTTGCCAAGGCCGATATCCCCCTGATGATGACAAGCGGGAACCTGAGCGGCGAACCACTGGCAAAGGACAACGAGGAAGCGCTCGTGAAACTCGCAGCAATCGCTGATTACTTCCTGCTCCATGACCGAGACATCCATGTCCGCTGCGACGACAGCGTGTGCGTTGTCGACCGTGGAACGCGCGTGATCCGCAGGGCACGTGGGTATGCCCCCGACCCGATCGTCCTTCCCTTCCAAGCCGGCGAGATTCTCGCCTGCGGCCCCGAGCTGAAGAACACGGTTTGCCTGACCAAGAAAGAACACGCGTTCATCAGCCAGCACATCGGTGACATGGGCTCCGAGAGCGCCCTTGCACACCTCAAGGACACGATCAACCACTACGAATCGCTGTTTCGTATCACTCCCCAGATCATCGCCTGTGACATGCACCCCGAGTACGTCGCCACAAAGTACGCGCGACAGTTGGCCTCGAAGAACAATCTACCCTGCATCTCGGTGCAACATCATCACGCGCACATCGTGAGCGGGATGATCGATAACGAACTGGAGGGAAAGGTAATTGGGGTGGCGTTCGACGGGACGGGCTACGGCACGGACGGGGCGATCTGGGGCGGCGAGTTTCTGATCGCCGACTGGGTGGGCTTCGAACGCGTCGGGCAACTGGAATACATCCCCATGCCCGGTGGTGAAGCAGCGATAAGGAGGCCGTACCGGATGGCGCTAAGCTACCTGTACACGCTATTTGGCAATGAGGTATCCTTAGACGGCCTTCCGCTGCAGCAGGTGGAGCCAATCGAACGGCGAGTGATCGCACGGCAGGTGCAACAAGGGATCAACTCTCCCCTCACCTCGTCCGCGGGAAGGCTGTTCGACACGGTCGCCGCCCTGTCGGGGGTGCGAGAAGAGATCGATTACGAGGGGCAAGCGGCGATCGAACTGGAGGCAGTGGCGGCAAGAGATGGTCAGGATGCAAGGAGCTATCCGTTCTTCATCGACCGGGAAGCACAAACAAGAGTTGTGCGGCTGAAAAGCACCATTTCATCGGTCCTACACGACGTGCGTGCCGGTGTTCTACCAGCTACCATATCCCTGCGCTTTCACCGGACGATGGCCGCGGTGATCGCCAACATGTGTGAGTTGATCGCCCAAGAGAGGGACCTGGAGCGGGTTGTGCTCAGTGGCGGGGTACTGCAGAATCGCCTCCTGGCGCACCTGACGGGTGCTGCCATCAAGAGCAAGGGGCTAGAAGTCTTCTCTCATCACCGCGTCCCGTGTAACGATGGAGGAATATCATTAGGGCAAGCGGTAATCGCCCATTTTGCGTCATCGAAGACAGGAGGATGAATAGACAATGTGTGTAGCAATCCCGGCACTGATCAAATCGATCGATGGACAGCTAGCTCAAGTGGAGATCGGCGGGATCACCCAGACGGCCAACTTGCAGCTCTGCCCGCAGGCCCAGGTCGGAGACTACGTCATCGTCCACACCGGCTACGCGATCAACACCCTTGATAGGCAGGAAGCAAAAGAGACATTAGATTTGTTCGAAGCGATCGCGCGCGTGGCACAGGAGGAGAATTGATCCATCCAGTAGTGCAGGCCCGCTCATTTAGGGTCAAAGCATGAAATACGCCTCCGAGTTTCGAGACAGCAGGCTTGCCCGTGGCCTTATCTCCAAGATCGAGCGATCATCACGCACGCCGGTGCGGTTCATGGAATTCTGCGGGAGCCATACCGTGGCCATTTTCCGTTACGGGATACGGCAGGTGCTGCCAAAGACCGTGACGACACTCTCCGGGCCGGGATGCCCGATCTGTGTCACGGCAAACGCCGACCTGGATAAGGCGATCGCCCTGGCGCGCATCCCAAACGTGATCATGGCCAGCTTCGGCGATGTACTGCGGGTGCCCGGAAGCTACACCAGCCTGCAGGCGGTGCGCGCGGAAGGAGCGGATGTACGCGTTATCTACTCGGCAATGGACGCGCTCAAGATCGCCCAGAATAATCCCACTAAGCAGGTAGTTCTTCTGGGCATAGGGTTTGAAACAACGACTCCCACCATCGCCGCCGCCATACTGCAGGCAGAGCAGGAATCCCTGACTAATTTTTCCGTCCTCTCCTGGCACAAGCTCAGCCCGCCGGCGATGAAAGCCCTACTCGATTCGGGAGACGTCGCACTCGACGGGCTCATCTGCCCGGGACACGTGTCGATCATCACTGGTTCACAGGCATGGGAATTCATCGCCCGCGATTACGGCATTCCGTGCGTGGTCGCCGGTTTTGAGCCGCTGGACATCCTGCAGTGTGTGGACATGCTGGTGTCGCAGGTGGAGAACGGCGTAGCAAAAGTAGAGATCGCCTATCGGCGTGGAGTGCAGCATGAGGGGAACACTGTCGCACAGCAGTTGATGGAGACGGTATTTGAGCCCTGCCCTGCGCAGTGGCGCGGAATGGGAACAATTCCCGCGAGTGGATTGAAACTTAGGCCTGAATATGGCCGGTTCGATGCGGAACAGGTATTCGATATCGATCCCGGGCCGACGCGCGAGCCGGAAGGTTGTATCTGTGGCGAGGTGCTGCGAGGAGTCAGCCCTCCGGTCGATTGCCCGCTGTTTGGCAAGGTATGCCATCCGGAGAACCCGGTCGGGGCATGCATGGTCTCTTCCGAGGGGAGCTGCTTCACCTACTACCTGTACGGAGGAAAGAATGAGTGATACGATCCTGCTTGCCCACGGAAGCGGCGGAAAGCTCGCGCACAGGCTGATCGAGGAGACCATCCTTTCCAGCCTCTCCAACCCGGTGCTCGCGTGCATGGACGATTCAGCGGTGCTGGAGTTAAACGGGCGTTTGGCGTTCACCACGGACAGCTACGTAGTTAATCCCATATTCTTTCCGGGCGGCGACATCGGCAGGCTCGCTGTCTGCGGCACAACGAACGACCTGGCGATGTCCGGGGCTACGCCCCTGTATCTGTCCCTGGCATTCATCATCGAAGAGGGATTCGCCCTGTCCGACCTGAAACGAGTCCTGGCCTCCATTCGCGACACGGCGCGGGAGGCGAGCGTGCAGATCGTCACCGGGGATACCAAGGTCGTGAATCGCGGTAACGTCGACAAGCTGTACATCAACACCGCAGGAATCGGAAAGATCCCATCGGAAGTGAATATCTCCGGAGCGAACATCGCCCCCGGGGACAAGGTGATCCTTTCGGGGTCGATCGGCGACCACGGTATCGCCATCATGAGCAAGCGTGAGGGGCTGCACTTCTCCACCGAGCTTGAGAGCGACTGTGCTCCACTGGACAGACTGGTCGCCGACATGCTTTCAGCCGGGGCGCGGATTCATGCCCTGCGCGACCCGACCCGCGGTGGACTGGCAACGACGCTCAACGAGCTGAGCGATCAGTCAGGAGTGAAGATCATTGTGGAAGAGGAGAAGATCCCCGTGCGGGATGAAGTCCTCGGTGCGTGCGAGATGCTCGGCTTTGACCCGCTGTACGTGGCTAACGAAGGAAAACTCGTGGCGTTCGTCCCTGCTAGCGATGCGGATCGAGTGGTCGAGGCAATGCGTCGAAATGAATACGGAGCGGACGCAGCGATCATCGGACAGGTACAGCAAACCGACACCCCCTGTGTCGTCATGAAGACGGTTCTGGGAGCATCGCGACTGATCGATATGCTCGTGGGCGACCTTCTGCCGAGGATCTGCTGACATGCACGAACTGGCAATCACAGAAGAGATTCTAAACCTCGTCGTTTCCGAGGCGAAGAAGAATAGCGCCACCAAGGTGAAACTCGTTAAGTTGGTTATCGGCGAGATGACGGGCATCGTCAACGAATCCGTCTCGTTCTACTTCAACGAGATCAGCAAGAAGACGATCGCAGAGGGGGCGGGGCTGTCATTTAGAAGAATCCCGGCCGCCGGGCGCTGCCGAGATTGCGGCCATGAGTTTGAGGTGAAGGACTTCGTCTGGGCCTGTCCGCATTGCGGATCTCTCAACATCAATATTACAGCCGGCAAAGAGTTGTATCTAGAAAGTATAGAGGCGATATGATGGAAATAAAGGTACTTAAGTCCATTCTGGGAGCTAACGATCAGCGAGCGCAGGAGAATCGGACCCTGCTTGAGAAGAACAAGATCGTCGCTATCAACTTCACCGCCTCTCCGGGAGCGGGGAAGACGAGCCTGCTCATGGCAACGATCAAAGCACTGCGCAAAGAGTTTCGAATCGGCGTCGTAGAGGGTGACGTAAGCTCGGCGATCGATGCGGAGACCGTGGCTAAAGAAGGAATCCCCGTCGTTCAGATCAACACCGGCGGCGCGTGTCACCTCGATGCAACGATGCTTTCAAACGCCCTGGACAACCTGCCGGTTGAAGACCTTGACGTCCTGCTCATTGAAAACGTGGGAAACCTCATATGCCCCGCTTCGTTTGCCCTGGGCGAGCACAGAAAGGTGCTGGTGGCCAGCGTCCCCGAGGGGCACGATAAGCCGCACAAGTACCCGATGATGTTCTCCAACTCCGATGCGGTGGTGCTGAACAAGATCGATCTACTGCCCTATGTGGACTTCGATCGAGACAAGTTCAACGCCGCGGTCAACGGCCTGCGGGAAGGGGCGATAATCTTCCCTGTTTCGTGCAAGACAGGAGAAGGGATGGATCAGTGGGCATCGTGGCTCAGCGAGCAGATAAGACTTGAGCAAGGCGCCTGAGTCTTGGCTCCGCGGGCTCTAGCATCATGATCCTAATCCGAAGAAGGAGAGAATAAATCATGCTTGCGTCCCTTCCCGATGGTTTGGTTTCTCGTGCGATGACTTTGGAAGACCTCCCTCAGGTAGTTTCATTCTTGAATGCTCGCTCGCGTGACCTCATCGGTGTTGACTCCATAACGGAACAGAGGCTACGCACCAAGATGCAGACTCCGGGCTTTGCCCTAGAGACGGACACCCGGATCGTCCTCGATGGAGAGAGACGAATTATCGGCGCAGCCTATGTCTACGATCTCTCCGATCCGCATGTGCAGATCCAGGTTGAGAGTGCGTTGGATCCTGCGTACCGCGATCATGGGATTGGGGATGTCCTCCTTGACTGGGCCAAGGAACGGGCAAGCCGCGCGCTCCTCAATGCGCCGATAGGAGCGCGAGTGACCCTTTCCCATGGCGTCCTCGAGCAGGATGCTCCCGCCCAAAAGCTCCTCAGCCAGCATGGGTTCAAGCCTGTCCGTCACTTCTGGCGGATGGTGATCGAGATGGACGATCTCCCTCCTTCCCCAGGATGGCCAACAGGGATAGCTGTGCGAGCTTTCTCCTCCCGCCCCGACGAACGCGCCCTTGCTCTCGCCCTCCGTGATGCCTTTCGGGATCACTGGGGATATGTCGAGGAGCCCCTCGAGGATCAGATGGTGCGCTGGCGTCACCAGATCGAGCATGACCCGGACTTTGATCCCTCTCTCTGGTTTTTGGCAATGGAAGCGGAAAAGATCGTGGGGGTGTCCTTGTGCTGGGCCAAAGCCCACGAGGACCCGAACATGGGATACGTGGGGATGCTCGGGGTGCGTCGTCCTTGGCGGCGACGGGGAATAGGGTTGGCCCTTCTTTGTCATTCCTTTGGGGCACTCTACCTGCGGAAGGTGCGTAAAGTCGGCCTCAATGTCGATGCGGCGAGCCTCACCGGGGCGACCCGCCTGTACGAGCGTGCGGGGATGCGCATCGACCGGCATAGCTACGCCTACGAGAAGGAACTCCGCCCGGGGAGAGATCTCAGCACACAGTCCATCGAATAAGCGGAATCATCTCCGCTGTTGACATCTGCCACGCTTGGCAGCGACGCAGGAAGAAGTGTAGGGAAAGACATCATTCAATAGTTATCCCGTGTAACTCCGCCATCCACAAGAGTCGGACTCTAGCCGGAGGTGGCCTCCGTGATCATGCGGACACTAAGAACACAGGCGGGCTGGTCGTGATGCTGATGATAGTCCTCACCTTTATCGTCGGTATCGCGCAATTGGAGATACCTGTACCCGGAACTCAACCCGCCGCAAGTGGGGACGGAATCAATCTTGGAGTCGTTCCTGTTGGACAGAGGAAACGGCAAGCTACATGTTTACGAGAACCACGCAGGATGCCCCTCTTTGTAGGCGGGGAGATTAGCTTCTTCGCTCATGAATCGTGTGGCCAGTGTGTCCCATGTCGGGTGGGAATGCAGAGATAGGTGAATAGTTCCTTACTTTACATCGACAGTATAGGTGATTGAATCGGTGTTCCCATCGTTATCGGTGATCGTCAGCGTCACGTCGTACGATCCAGCAGCGGGGAAGCGTGTCTTCGCCGTTACGCCTGTTGCGTCGGTCTTGCCATCGTTGTTGAAGTCCCACGCGTAGGCGACGACTTGACCATCAAAGTCGAAAGAATCAGAACCGTCGAACGTGACCGTCTCGCCCACCTTGGGATGCTCAGGGGTGAAGTGGAAGTCCGCGGTCGGTGGTTGGAAGGTAATCACGACCTCCTTGGGCTTGATGTATCCGCCGAGCTGCACCGCGGGGGGCGTCCCAGTTGACACGTTGATCGTCGTGGTCTTGTCGGTGGTAAACACGAACCGGTCGGGAAGCGAGGAGGAGTCTACAGACACTACATACTTGCCGGGAAGGAAATCGGTGAACGAGAATTTCCCTTGTATATCGGTGTAGGTGTCCACGGCGGTTCCGCTTTCACCCGTGAGGAGTATCCGCACCTGCGCAAACCCGCCCTCATCATCTCCTTTAAGACCGTTCTTATCTACGTCGTTGAACAACACGCCGCTAATAACCGTTACCGGAGTGAGTGGTATGTCAACATCCACGGTTTTGCCGGCATGAAGCGTAACTTTGGGCTTGGAGGCGAGGCGTGCATTCAACGGAAGCTGACTCACATCGAGGGCATAGGCCCCTGGTTTGAGAGGCGGGAAGCGGAACAAGCCATCGGCACCAGTTGAGACCTTGCTCCTCTCCGTCTCCACCACTGCTCCCTGCACCGGTGTGTCTCCAGCGTCTAGCTTTCCATCACCGTTTGCGTCGATGAATACGTGCCCGTCGATACGCCCTTTGGTGATGAGGAACGGAAGGGGCAGGTCGAACTGCCAACTAAACGTCATCGTCCAGCTAAACGTTGCTGGTGTGGCATCGGCGCGATCCCAAGAGATCCTCGCGCCAAGATCGAGATCGAGGTTGTCAAGCAGCTCCGTGCTGATCGTCGCGTTGATGTTGAAGTCATCCGCATCGTTTCCCAGGTTGAGCGACGCTGAATGCAACGAACTGTCGGCGCGGAAACTCAGATTCACGGTGGTCCCACCCGAGAGGAGATCCCCGGTCTTGAGATCCAGGTTTCTCGTGTGCGTCAGCTTGAGGAAGAGGTCGATATCCTTGATCGACAAGCCGACTCCCTCGCTGAACGTAAGCGTGCGAAAGGAGGTGTCCGTTACGTGGTCGATCTGGTCGTTTAATTTGCCGGAGAACGAGTAGGGGAACGGCCCACTCGAGTTGCCTAATTCAACAGACATCATGCGCCGCACTTCGTTCTGCTCTGTCAGAGTCGGATCTCGACTCCACGTGAACTCCACGGTCGAATTTATGGTCGGCCCGTCCTTGAGCGGCGTGGCTGACACATTCAGCCCCAGTTCGTCCTGGATAGTCGTTGCGACAGACGGGTTGTGACTGAGGTTATCCCAGTCGTGGCTTATCGATACGGAAAGCGAGAAATTCTTCTGGCGGAGGCGCTGTGAGAGCGACAGACCCGCCGAGTCACGCCGCGAACCGGGAAAGTACGATCCTACGGAGAAAACCTGGCCACTTAAATAGTACGGCGTGGTATCGATCTCCGTGTTGAAGAAGAAGGCACGGCTGGAAAGGGAATCCTTCAATCCGAGCGCCCCCTCCATGCGCATCTTCCAATCATCGAGCGGCTGCGCGCTTGCGGTTAAGCTCCATACCATCTGCTGCGAGGTCGCACTGCGATTCTCCATGTGCGCAATTCCCAATCGTGCCACTGATGGCCCTACGGCAAGCCCGATCCCGCCACGTGTCTCATCTCCTGATCCCGCTGCAACAAGGGCCAACCGGTAGTAATCCGCGTCGATCAACAGGCTTCCGCCACGTCCGTACACACTGAGCAGGTCTGTGATCTTCTGAGATACATCGCCGATCTTGTACGTCGACGGATTCAAGCGATAGGAAATATAGAATGATCCGAGGTCGAGCGGGTCAGGTCCGAATATCGATGAGAAGCGCAGGTAGCTCGAGAAGTACCCGCCGAGGACCCCTCCGGACACAGAGAACGTTAGATTGCTGGTAAAGTCTCCCGTAAACACATCTTGCCCGAACGAGAGGCGCAGACGCGAGGGGAGTTCCTGCATTAGCGTCCCTCCCACCGCCTGCGGAGGAGGAGGAAGAATCGTCGTAAACAGCGTTCCTTCCTTTTTCACCCCGGCGTAGAGAGTAGATGAAACGGAGAACGATAGCAGATCGCGTCCGGGATTGGCGTCAGTTGGCACGTCGATCGTCACCGTGACCGTAGCTCTCTCTTGCGGCGCCAGGTTGAGCGTGGAGTCAGAGAGACTTACGGGATATCCATCCGCCGAATTCGCCTCGACATCCATCGTGTCCTGAGCGTTTCCGCGGTTGATGACGATCACTTCATAGTTGATCGTCTCTCCAGGTGGTACGCTCTGCGGATCTGGCATGATAACGTCAAGCTTGTTCACCGGGGTCACAGTCATCGATGCGCTCGCCGTCGCGTTCTGCGTGGGATCGCTCTGCGATGTGGCCTGCAGCGTTACGCTGTACTGCGATGCAGTTGCTCCAGAGGGAACTGTCACCGTGACAAACAGCGTCCCCTCCTCCCCAGAGTTCAACGACAGCGTCGTCGGCGCACCGAGGATCCCCCAGCCTGACGGGATTGTGAACGCAAGATTGAACGTATCAGCACTGGTCCCGTTGTTGGTAACCGAGAACACGTGTGTCGCGAACTCACCCGGGGCGACATCCTTGGCCGAAGAGAGAACGCTCACCTTCACCGAAGAAAAGGCAGAAAAAGAAATAACAACTGACAAACAGACCATCAAGGTGACCGCCTGCCAGGATCGTGATCGCTTCATCATAGCCCATCGAGGGTAGATGGAAGCATGAGCCCGTACAAGGACCGACAAATGCTAACTACGTGACGTTTGTCGCTTACGTACGTGACGTTTGTTACCGATGATGGCTACTTGTCAAGTCCCGAAGATTCTGTCTCCGGCATCCCCGAGGCCGGGAAGGATGTAGCCATGCTCGTTTAGCTCGCGATCCAAGGCCGCGGTGTAGATCGGGACGTCGGGATGAACATCGGAGAACGCCTTAACCCCCTCAGGGGCGGCGACGAGACACAGAAACTGGATCTTCGTTGCGCCCTCGCGCTTCAGGATGTCGATTCCCACGATCGCGCTCCCGCCAGTGGCGAGCATCGGATCAACGAGGATCACGTGTGCCTCGCGAAGCATCCGCGGAAACTTCGCGTAATACTCCACCGGTTTCAGCGTCTTAGGATCTCTATACAGGCCGATATGCCCGACCCTTGCCGTGGGGATAAGATCGAGCACGCCACCGAGCATCCCCGTCCCCGCGCGCAGTATCGGAACGAGGACAACCGGCGTGTCGAGAACCTTCCCCGTCATCGTCTCCAACGGGGTCGTGACCTCAACATCGCGCAACGGGTAATCGCGGGTGATCTCGTAGACCATGAACGCAGTCAGCTCCTCAAGCAACAGCCTAAAATTGTGATTCTTCGTGTTGATATCCCGCAACCGGGTCAGCTTATTCTGAATCAATGGGTGATTGATGATGTGTAGATTCGACATTTACGCCTCCTGAGTTTTCGAGAAGATACCAACACCGGCGCTCCCTGGCAAGGGAACTTGCCCCACGATGAATGAACACGTTATGATCGCCAGCGGAGGTGTAGAAGATCATGCAAGAGATCAACTGGAACAAGCATATTGACATCCTGAAGGACGCGTTATCCGGTAACGGAGCATTTCTCATCGCGCGTGACGCAAGTGGCCGCGCAAACCCGATGACGATCGGCTGGGCGCAGGTCGGTATCATCTGGAGCAGGCCGACGCTAACCGTGCTCGTGCGGAGATCTCGCTACACGTACTCGTGCCTTGTTGAAGCACCGGACTTCACGGTCAACGTTCCAACCGCAGGCACCCTCGACGATCAACTCCTGTTTTGCGGAACCAAATCGGGACGAGACTTGGACAAAGCCGCCGCATGTGGCCTCACGATGAAGCGGGCACAGAGGGTGCTAACACCGATCATCGCCGAGTGTAGGCTGCATTACGAATGCCAGGTAGTGCTGCGTAAACAACTGTCGCGCGAGGATTTTTCGTCTCCCCAGATACTTGATGAGTACTACCAGAGCGATGACCACCACATGCTCGTCATCGGCCAGATCGTGGCAGCGTACGCGAGTTAAAGGAGAACCTCTCATTTGCAGCACCGCTCACGTAGTGAAGGAGTGTGAAATTCATATAAACCTGACCTTCGCCATTACGTGGAGACATGTTACTGTAATTCCGTACAGATAAGGAGTTCACTCTCGCTAAACTGTTAGGGTAGCTTGGGGGGTGTAGTAACCGAAGATGGACTTACTACACCCCCCTAAGGCGGGGCGTAGTCCTTCAGCTCAAACAAATCGTACAACCGTTGTTGGATTGTCGAGCGCTCAGTGATTAACCGCACTGAACGTAATTCCGGGTAGACTAT
>CAJVYM010000025.1 GCA_913009415.1 uncultured bacterium | reverse complement strand
GTTCGCCCCGTGGAATAAGGAAAGATGGGCATATTCCATGGGGTATCTACCACCAGCTGAGCTACAGCCATGCAGGCAAAGGTCACCCCAAGTACGTGCGGCCGGAGGATGTCCCTGAAGTGAGACGGAAGATCGATAACCACCGGAGATTCCGAGGACTCACTAGAAAATGGGTTGAGCTGGCGATCGAGCTAACGAAGCTCAGGTGTGATCAAGGCAAGTCAAACAGAAGCAGCATGGGAAAGGAGTAACGGCACACTCGGTGAACTACTACAGGCAACCGCCTATGCTGAGGTTGCCTCACCGACCAGGAAAATGCTGGAAAGTCGTCTCTGTGGGTGGGAAATGTGAGCTCTAACTGAGATCTGTCGAATTCTTAAGCCCAACGGCAGGTTGTTCATGTCAGACGCTGATGTGGACCCTTCTTCCTTCCAACAACTGCCTGACGCAGAACAGGAAGCTTGGCTGATGCGCTTTCCGCAACAAGGCAAGGGCTACGAGGAAATACTGGTTGAGACAGGTTTCGAGATCTTGCAAGTGGAACAGACAGGTAAGACGCTTTTGCGGCCTCACGAAAGTACGTTGGCAGAAATGGCAACGAAAAATGGTATACCGATGTACCTAAGAGGGTACCGTATCGAAGCGAGAAAACCTTTGTAGCCAAGTGAGCACATCTTGCTTGCACACAGACTTTCGCGCTCGCTTCGGGCTGATGATTGTGGCTGATCGGTGATGCATCCGTCTAGCCCCAAACTTGTCTTGTGCCAAGATCTGCCTATAATGGAAATGCCGCCTGCTCGGCAGGTGAGTCCACTACATAAGGGGGTGATCGCGTGACAAACAGTCAGTTGTTGTCGGCGGCATCCCCGGGTTTGGCTCGGTAACCGGAAGCAAGCGGTTTTCTAGCCTGCTCTTAGTGGCTGTACCAACCGGGGATAGCCGTCGACACAAAAAGAACATCAACTTCGACGTGCACTAGGCTCGGATTCTCTGGGCTCTGTTTGTTCTTGTTCCGTTTCATACAAGAGACTCAATCCTTTTGCCCCCCTTGTTTTGCCAATACCGCGCAGTCACTACTCAATCCCAGAAGGGGCACAACCCGGCGAGCTGTCTGCTTGGTGGGGCGTAGTCCGCCCAGTGTTATTTGAGTTCTTGTTATTTCAAGTGAGTAGTACCCTCTAATTCCGGTTTGCACAGGACTGATGCCAAGAAGAATTCACTACGAAAAGTGGAACGGCGAAAGCTGTCAAAATACGGTAACTTCTTGTGCAACGTCACCAACCTTAACAGCAGGATCAAGTGCTTCGTCTTCTGACTCCTTAGTGCTCTTCGTGTCATTCGTGGTGAGACAGCTCCGCCTCTCTGTGAGAGTCCTGGCGTTTGATCGTCTCTTCCTGATTACCCACTTGAAGTGACAAAGAGCCTGTTATTTGTTGATGTCGCTCTGTTTGCCAAAAGCCCCCAGTTGGTCGCGAGTCGTCTTAAGAATCTCGAGGATCCTGTCTCTTTCTTTGGGGGTCAGGCGAGGGAGGGACCACAGGGCGTCGTGGATCTCCATGAATATCCCAGCGACTTCGACAAGGTCCTCCCTCTCGATCTTCCACTGTTCGAGCCGCTTGACGATCTCCTCCAGGTCATCTCGACCGAAGACCTTAGCAAAGACAAGCATCGAGTTGCGCATGTTCTCGAAGAGGGTCTCCTTGATGTCTGTCGCCTCGCTGTAGGCGGATCTTCCCTTGGGAGTGATCGCCCAACGCTTGCCGCCGCCCGGTTCCTCCGTATTTGTGATCAATCCCTGTCCCTTCATTGCGTCAAGAAGGGGGTACAGCGATCCCGTGGATGGCTTCCAAAAGCCCGTTTCCTCCTTGATGCGCTTCATCAGGCCATAGCCGGTGAATTGCTCCCTAAGGAGCAGCTTGAGCACGTAGAACTTTAGGTGCCCCCGTCTGATTCCTTCCATCGCTATCTGCCCTTCAATCTGGGATAACGAAAGCCGCTTCCGGGACCGGTTCCGTTGTATTGGTAGTTGACGACGTGGACTTCGATTGATAGTTTGTCGCCATCGTAGATATCGACCGCGATCGGAACGAGCGTTACCGCATCACACCACACGATCTGTTTTCCATGCTTGCCTGTGAGCGTCACTTTGTAGGCATCGTAAGATATAGTTTTGCCAGCGTGCTCAAAGGTGTACTCCTGCGGGCCACCCACAGGAGAAAGAGTATAGTCTTGAGCGAAATCACTGCCTTCTCGATTGACGAAGTAGTACAAGAAGCCTATCTCACGCCCTTCGTTCCCGCCGCTGCCAGTCACCGTTTTGTGCAGCGAACGGTGCAGTGCCGCCATATACGTGTATAGTTGATCGCCGTTTATGATCACTAGTTGCCCCACCAATGCCTTGGGGGCGGTGTACTCGATTCGCATCTTCGTCGGCGGAACGTAGGTGAACTGGAACTCAATCGTCGATCCCTTCGTGCCCCGGTATTGGGTCATCATGATCGTCGCACTGAATGTCTGAAGCGCATTCGATGCATCGATGATCTTCTGGAATGGCATCGCCTCATCGGCGAGCGCAACCGCACCTAGACCGATTATTGCAAGCAAAACACATACCATGATTCTCTCCATCATGCATCAACTCCTTTCTTTTCTTTGTGTAATAAGCAATGCTAGCCCCGCGATCGCCCCAACTACGAGCGTCCAGAACCCGAACCGGTAGATCCGATGGTAGGCTTCCAGAATATTATCGAGGGCAAACAGGGACGAGAAATCCGTGCGGGAGAGGATGAATCCAGCAACTGTCGGACCGATGATCCCCCCCGTTGTGCGCGACAGGCTGACAATCCCCGAGGAGACCCCCTCGCGTCCCGCGCCTCCCTCGCGCATTCCAATCACGTTGATCGGTGTCATCAGGCTTCCAAGCCCCACTCCCGCGATGGCGCTGCCAAGATAGTAGGCCATGCCAGGGCTCAAGATCACAGTGATCAGGTAGAACGCCAGCCCTGTCGTTACGAGTGAGAACAGAAGCAACTTTTCCGGCCCGAAATGGTCACTCATCGCACCAGTCAGGCCGGCAGAGATGATCATCATTAAAGCCATAACGTCGATCGAATACGACGCCTGCGCCACCGTATATCCCAGAAGAACCTGTGCAAAGCCGGGAAGGAATGTCTGAAATATGAACATCCCGATCCCACCGAGGACGGCGCTGATGATCACCAGAAAGAACGCTTTGTTTTGAAACAAGCGCAGATCGATCGCCGGTTCCCGCACGCGCCTTTCAACAACAATGAAGATCACGGCGGAAAGAACAAGGACGATAGCGTAAGGCAGGACACCGCTTGAAAGGAATCCTCCACCGGACAATCCCTTGAACATGAGCATGAACGCAGCGATACCCACCCCCAACGATACGATGCCTCCAAGGTCGAGGCTCATCTTCTTGCGTGTCCGCAGTGTCTCGGGAATGAGAAACGAAATGGCAAAACCGATCAAGGACAGGCCGAACGTTACGAAGAAGACCGCACGCCATCCCCACAGACCGTAGATCCCGCCGCCTAAGTTGATCGCTGCAACGACGCCGATCCCAAATGCGGCGCTGATTCCTCCCATCACCAAGCCTTTACGCTTCCCAAATCGCTCGTAAGCGATCGTCTGCGCGATCGGGAGCGCCCCGCTTGCTCCGATCCCCTGTAGGAATCGTCCGGCAAGGACCCAACCGAAGTTTGGCGCGAGCGCGCTCAACAGCAGACCACCAGCAAACAGGGCAAGTGATGTGACGTATACCGGACGGCGCCCGACGGAATCGCTCAACCGGCCGATCAAGGCCATCCCCATGCTGTAGCTGAGCATGAACATGGTGATGATCCAAATCCCGTACCCCGGATCGACCCCGAATATTCCTTGTACGTTGCTGATAAATGGAACAACAATCGTGATTCCCATTGCCGTCAGGAAATTCGTAGCAATAAGTGCAAACAGCGTTCTCTTCGGATGCATCTAACCCTCCATTTACCTCCGACACTGTGGCCTGAATCGCCCATGTATCGGACTTGATATATCGGCGCCGATATATTAACGCGCTACGAGCAATTGTCAAATGAAAAGAAGAACTCACCGCCAAGTAGAGATGAGGCGCCTAATTGTGGAACTTCAGTTTAGTCGGACATCGAGCCCACCTGAATCCTTACAGATTCATCCCTGCCCAGAAGGCGGGGCATCCTTCACGGTTCTCGTAGAGCGGCATTCCAGTATTGGTAGCCACGAGTTCATGCACTCCGAACAGCCAAGAATTCGAACGGAAGGTGACGGCCCTGTTGCCCTTGTCACTGGCGAGGATTCGTGGTATGTTTCTTGTTAAGGAGGCTTCAATGAAACAAGTTCTTGCTGTCATGGTCTTGATCGCTGTTTGCGGCGTTGTCGGTTTTGGGGCGGAGATTCATCTTCCTGCTGCTGCTCCACTCTCTGGCACCATTCTTATCGCCGAGTCGTTCTATAAGACGGTCAACGGCGAACAGGTACCGCTTCCCATAGCTGTTTGGCAGGGGACCAATGGTGAACGGGATACCAGCTGGTTTGGCACACGCATCGAGGCTCACCCCGGTGATGTGATCGTGATCAATCCCGGCCAGTACAAGGCGGATATCTGGATTCTCACCCCGGGCATTACGATCACTACTGATCCCGGCGTAAAGGGGATAGCCGACATCTGGGGAGGGGTAGAGGTGGACGCTGACAATGTCACCCTCGACCATATTGCCGTAACCGGCCCACGTAAGGAAAACATGTTGAGCGGGCATGGGATCGAGGTCAATCGCGAACTGCTGAATACCATTACGATCAAGAACTGCCTTGTTGAGGGAAATGATTGGATGGGGATTCATATCATCGGTCCGCGAGGAGACATCCAGACAATGAGGATCGAAAACTGCGTGGTGAAGAATAATGGGAGCTTCGGGATCGAGTGCCAAGGAACGGAGAACCTGATCGTCACCGGATGCACGATCACGGGTAACAAGCAGGGGATTCACGTTGGGAGCAACGTTCACCACACAGACTTTGAGAACAACACGGTCATCGGAAACAGCGAGACGGACATCTTCTACAAGAAATAGAAAAAGGGGACAGTCCCTTTTGTGTATGGCTATGCCTGCTTACGTGTCGCCTCTTTGTTGCGCGCGCTAATCAGGTAGTGGACGAAGAAAGCGAGAAGGACACCGATAAACAGACCGAGGACGCCGGCGACGGCAACGGACATCTTACGATTGGGGCCTACGAGAGACGCCCTCTGTTGCGATGATATGAGCTGAAAGAGTGTCGTTGGATCCGATGCCTGCAGCGTCTCGACAAGGGCCTGATCCTGCACGATCATCCCCTCAAGATCGGCTACCTTCTCTGCGAGGTAGCTTGTCAGAGGATCGTTGGTCGCCACCGCGGCGGCCATGCGCTCCTTGAGCATATCGCGCTCCTTTGAGAGTTGAGTAACGCGTAGGTTGGCAGAGTTAATCGCTAATAGAATAGAATCTTTCATCTGCTGCGTAAGATTCTTCTCCACGAGAGAAGTGAAGCTCTTGGCAGCCTGCGTGAGCTGACTTGCGGGCATGGGGCCGCTCAGAGTTACGTGTACAATGTCTTGGGTTACAGATGTCTTCTTGCTTAACTTCTCTTCTGATGCTGGAAGCGGCGTATTATCTACCGCGATCGAAAGAGTATTACCCTGTCCAGCTGATACGGTGGAAATCTGATTATTGGGGCCTGACTGTCGGGGAGAGACAAGTTGTGAAAGCTGCTCGTGGTACTGGTATTGGACAGTGACCGCGTACTCGTTCGGACGCGTCCACATGATTGTCGCGCTTACGGCGACAGCGATAACGAAGCAGGCGAGAATAATCCACTTCCCTTTCCACATCACCCGCAGGTAATCGATCAGATCAACTTCATAATCATCCATCTGTCTGCCCCCCTATCATGGAGACTGTTGTAACCGATACGAGCTATCGAGGTCAAGTGCTTTCCTACTTCGAATAAGATGCCCAACTCTGCAGAATGGCTGACACCTCGGGCCGCGTAAACTCAGGTGGAATTTGCTTTCCCTCAGTGAGCATCTCGCGGACCTTCGTCCCGGAGAGGAAGACATGATCGTCTCTTTCGTGCGGACAGGTCTTGCTCGTCGCCATCTGGCCACACTTCTTGCAGTAGAAGGCGTGTTCGAATTTCAACGGCACGATGCCGATTTCATCCACCGTGAATTTGTCGAAGATCGCCTGTGCCTCGTACGTGCCATAGTAATTGCCGACACCAGCGTGATCGCGTCCGATGATGATGTGCGTGCACCCGTAGTTCTTGCGGCAGATGGCGTGAAAGATCGCCTCGCGCGGCCCGGCGTAGCGCATCGGTGCGGGAAAGGTTGCTAGCATGACGCGCTCGTCAGGAAAGTAGTTGTCGATCACTGCGTGGTAGCAGTCCATGCGCACCGAGGCGGGGATGTCTCCCTCCTTCGTCTGGCCGACGAGAGGGTTGATGAACAGCCCATCGACCATCTCCAGTGCACACTTCTGTAGGTACTCGTGTGCACGGTGGATCGGATTCCGCGTCTGAAAGGCGACAATTGTCTTCCATCCGCGCTCTTCAAACGCTTGGCGTGCACGCTGCGGATCGAGATGATACTTGGAGGCATTTCCCACCGATACGCGCTTGAGGAGGTGGATCTCTCCGCCAATTAATGTTTTTGGCTCAGAGCGCATGCGTGCTACCCCGGGGTGAGAATCATCGGTCGTGCCGTACACTGCCTGCGCCTCGCGATCGCGGTTACGAGTGAACGCGCTCTCCACATCCATGATTGCGTAGGCGGTGTTGTTCTCATCGGTGAGCGCCACCGTGTCACCAGCGTGCAGCGAGATAGCAATATCGTCTTCAACCGGGAGGACGATTGGGATCGGCCACACGACCCCATTCGGAAGCCGCATCGAATCGAGGACGTTGTTGTAGCTCTCCTCGTTCATGAACCCAGTGAGCGGGCTGTACAAGCCGCTTGCGATGTTATCAAGCTCGGAGAGCTGGAATTTATCCAGTGCTATCGTTGGGAGATGCCCTCTTAACCGGTCTTCCCAATGTGCTCGCTCCTTGCCCGATAGGATGCGGTTGATGAGCCTACCGCCGTGCGGGGTGATCATTCTCCCTCCGCGACGAATACTCGCGCTGATGCAATGCTGTCATTTTCTATGGAGATTAGGCCGCTCTGTTCGAGAAAAGCGATGACCTTGGCGGTAGATTCCTCCACCGTCTCCAGATCGGTATGAACAACAATCTCCGGATTCTTCGGCGGCTCATACGGGTCATCGATCCCGGTGAAGCCCTTGATCTCGCCGGAGAGAGCCTTCTTATACAGACCCTTGGGATCACGCTCGATTAACGTCGCTAGCGGGCACTCCACGTACACTTCGATGAAATTGTGACCGCGGGCACGCGCCGTTTCTCGCGCCTCGCGATACGGAGAGATGAACGCGCAGGTCGTCGCTACTCCGTTCTTGCTCAGTAGCTCGGCGACGAACGTCACCCGATGGATGTTCTCGTCGCGATCCTCCTTGGAGAAGCCAAGATCGCGGGTAAGGTCCTGACGGACAACGTCACCATCCAATCGCTGCACGTAGCGCATTCCACGTGCACGCAACTTGCGCTCAACTTCTCTAGCGAGTGTTGTCTTTCCTGATCCCGAGAGACCAGTGAACCAAATTACAAACCCTTCTTGCATGCTTATTCTCCTTATTGTCAACTATTACAGATAGCCAAGCCTATGCAGCCGTTTGCGGATGAGAGCAATCTCCTCTTGTGTGAGGGCACTTTCACTTGTAGCGTTCACTTTCTCGGCCACGAGGTCTCGTAGAACGTACACGACAAATTCATTCACGCTGCGATAGCTGGATCCATCGATCACCCCTTTCAGCCTCTCGTACAGCGATCGGGGTATCTTCAGCGTCACCTTGTCTGACACAATACTCTAATTGTAGTACAAAATTCTCGTGGCACAAGACAATAAGGAGCTAGCTTTGCGTTTCTGGCGCTGACCAGGGAAGATTGTGCACAGACAACGGTCTGTTTTCTCAGCAAGGGGGAAATATGATTCTGGTCACTGGCGGTGCGGGGTACGTGGGGAGCCATTGCGTGAAGGAGCTTCTCTCACAGAGTCGCGATGTTGTGGTGTTCGATAATCTCGATCAGGGAGTGCGGGAGGCTGCCCCCAGCGAGCACTTTGTTGAGGGGGATCTGCTCTGCTCAGAAGATCTGCAAAGCGTGTTCGATCACTACGAGATCGATTCTGTGATGCACTTTGCGGCTCTGGCGAGCGTCGGAGACTCGATGCGCAATCCACAGCTCTACTATGAGAATAACGTTGTTGGCACGCTCAATCTGCTTAGCGCCATGCACGAGTACGGAGTCAAGCGCCTAATCTTCTCCTCCAGCGCCGCAGTCTACGGCGATCCAGAGATCGTGCTGATTCCAGAGGATCACCGTAAGCTTCCCAAGAACCCGTACGGTCGCACAAAGTGGATGATGGAGCAAGCGATGGCTGACTACGCGCAGGCCTACGATTTGCGCTACATCGCGCTTCGCTACTTCAACGCTGCTGGGTGTGATCCTGCCGGGCAATTGGGCGAGAACCACGATCCCGAGGAGCATCTGATTCCCATCGTGCTCGATGTTGCCCTCGGTAGACGAGAGACGATTACTATCTTCGGCACGGATTACGACACGCCGGATGGCACCTGCATCCGCGACTACGTGCACGTGAGAGACCTTGCTACTGCGCACAGCTTGGCTCTCGATGCGCTCACCGCGAGCGGTAAGAGCACCGCCTACAATCTGGGGATCGGAAATGGCTACTCCGTGCATGAGGTGATTGAATCCTGCCGTCGGGTCACGGGGCGGAGCATCCCCGTAGTCGAGGGCGATCGTCGTCCAGGCGACCCGGCTGTTCTCGTCGCCGACCCAACGCGCGCCATGCGTGAGCTTGGCTGGAAGCCTCGGTTCACAGACCTCGACAAGATCGTGACGACCGCGTGGCGACAACGAAAATCGACATTCCATTGAAGAGATCGGATCTGTTACTCTCATTCACTTGTTCTTGCTAGCTCAAGACGCGATCTTAACAATCAGCGATCAGCTTTCAGCATCGATTTTGCCGCTTTGTCCCACTGTTCTTTCTCATCTCTCGTCACTGTTTGAGATGCTGGTGCACGTCAAGCGAGGATAAATTCCCCTTATCCATGTAAGCTGCATCAGCGGTATTCGTGCTCACTATCACCGCCGCCGCGCAGGATGGAAACGGCGTGCGGAAGTGCGGGCATGATTACTTCCAACCCCTCTCTGACCGCTTTGGGGCTGCCCGGGAGGTTGACGATCAGGGTGCGCCCGCGTATTCCTGTCACTGCGCGCGAGAGCATGGCGTGCGGTGTCTTCTGAATCCCTTGGGCGCGCATCGCCTCCGCTAGACCAGGGGATTCCCTCTCGATTACGCTCTTCGTCGCCTCGGGGGTGATGTCGCGCGGTGAGAAACCTGTCCCGCCGGTTGTCAGGATGAGGTCCAGCTTGAGATCATCGACCCAATTAACGATGACCTTTGTGATCTCTTCTCTTATGTCGGGAACGATCTCTTTCTTTTCGATCGCGGCGTGAAGTGACTCCCCAACTAATCGTTCGATCAGCGGCCCACTTTCGTCCTCCCTTTCGCCACGCGAGGAGCGATCGCTTATCGTCAGTATTCCGATTCTAATCACCAGATCATTCATAGCGTGTCTCCTAGCAGGATAACCTGAACGTGCACTCCTGGCTCCGCGTTACGCCACTCCTCGGGGATGATGGCCAGTCCATCTGCCTCCACCATCGAGGTCAGGATTCCCGATCCCTGATCTCCGGTGAGGTAAGCGACGTATCCGCGTTCATCTTCCTCCAGCAAAACGCGTACGAAGTGGCGACGATCGTCCTTGCTGGAGATCGTATCCGCAAGGACCGCGCTTACCGTGCGATGTTCCACATCACTTGCCCCGAGTAGAGCCAAGATCATCGGGCGGGCGAACATTTCAAAGGAGACCATCGCCGAGACGGGGTTGCCCGGCATCCCCAGCACCGGCAACTTCCTGCCCTCAATCGTGATATGGCCGAAGGCAAGGGGCTTTCCCGGTTTCATGCGCACGCGCCAGAAGTCGATCTCTCCCTCCCGGGCAAGCACCTTCTTGACCATGTCAAAGTCGCCAACGGATACGCCACCGGAGACGACGAGGAGATCAACGCCTTGCTCGATCCCGCTGCGGATTCGCTTTGTGATTTCCTCATCGCTATCTGAAGCGATCCCGAGGGGGACCGGCTCACCGCCGTACTTCAGCACCTGCGCGGCGTTGGAGTAACCGTTTGTATTTCGTATCTTTCCCGGTGCAAGTGGCGCATCGATCGACACGAGTTCATCTCCGGTGGCGAGCACCCCCACACGCGGCCGCCTTGTGACCTCGACTTCACTCTCCCCGATGGAGGCGAGCATCCCGATGTCCTGCGGTCGCAGGCGCCGACCTTGCTTCAGAACGAGCGCACCCTGCTTGACGTCCTCTCCGGCGCAGCGGACCTCCTTTCCGATTGGGACTGGCCCCGCAATCTCGATGTAGTCTCCGTCAAGGCGCACGCTCTCGAAGCGCGCTACGGCGTCAGCACCCGGAGGGATCGCAGCCCCGGTCATGATGCGGATCGTCGTTCCCGGCACGACCGGCTTCTCCGCCACGTACCCCGCGGGGAGCTCCGCGATAACGCGCAGCCTGACAGGACTCTCCTCGCTGGCGCCCGCGGTGTCCACCGAGCGCAGCGCGTACCCATCCATCGCCGTGTTTGCGTGCGGGGGGATGTCATATCCCGCTATCACATCACGCGCCAACACTCGCCCCAGCGCCGAGAGAATCGGCACCGATTCCGCTTCCAGCGGCACTAGGCCGGCCAAGACGTGTTCACGTGCCTCCTCGACGCTGAGCATCGGATACATCGCCGTCAGGTCTCTTCTTTCCACTCTGCTCCTCCTTCCCACACCTCTTTCTTCCAGATGGGGACAATCTCCTTCAACCGGTCGATCGCGTAATGCAGCGCGTCAAACACCTCACGACGATGTGCCGATGACAGGGCGATCACCACTGCGCTCTGTCCTACGGCAAGCCGCCCCGTGCGGTGGACGATCACGACCCTACTGATCGTCGGCCAGCGATCCCTCACTTCTGCACAGATCTGCCGCATCTCAGCTAGGGCCATCTGGGGATACGCCTCGTACTCCAGGTATTGCACCTTGCGATCATCTGAAGTATTGCGCACGACGCCGACAAACGTCGCCACCGCACCGATCGCCGGTTCGGTGAGATCTGAAATGATCCGTTCAACGTTGATAGGGTCTTCCGTGAGCGTGCCGATATCTCCCGGCATCTTACCCACCCCCAACAGGCGGGAGGAGCGCCACCTCATCGCGATCGTTAAGCGCCGTTTCTGGCGAAGCGAGCGCGTGGTTCACGGCAAGCTTGCTGTAGGGAAGGTACTTTGCGAGCCCCGGATACTCCGCGCTCAGCCGTTCGATCAGCTCGGAGAGCCTCGCTCCGTGCGACAGTGTCACCTCGATCTCACTCTTCCCGAGGAACTCCCGCGGTGCTGCGAACAGGCGTACGGTGACCTTGATCTCGTTTTCAGATGTCATCTTCTTCCCCCTGGCGCACGAACGTGCCACTCTTTCCCCCACTCTTTCGCACAAGGCGGATCTGCCCGATCTGCATCGTGCGCTCCACCGCCTTTGCCATGTCGTAGATGGTGAGCGCGGCCACAGAGACTGCGGTGAGCGCCTCCATCTCCACCCCCGTTCTGCCAACGCACTTCGCCGTCGCTTCGATATCGATCGTGCCAGCGTCTGGGTGAACGGAGAAGCGTACTTCTACGTCAGTCAGGGGGATGGGATGGCACAGCGGGATCAGCTCCCTGGTACGCTTTGCCGCTATGATCCCAGCGACCTGCGCCGTCGTTAGTACGTTTCCCTTCGCCACTTTCCCCTGGGCGATCATCGCGCATGTGGAGGGAGACATCGTGATCCTCCCGCGCGCTACAGCGACGCGAGCCGTCTCTGGTTTTTCGCTGACATCGACCATGCGTATTCGCCCTTCGCTATCCACGTGCGTGAGAGCATCATTATTCATCTTAACCTCCAATCTGCGACATCTCTCGATTGCGTGGGACATCACTCGCCACTCCGTGCGCCAACGGCTTCCTCTCGATCCCGCTTAGCACGAGTCTCCGGATCTCTTCATCTGTGGCGCCGGCGCGCAGCGGAGCCTTGACATCGATCTCGATCGGGGAGAGGAGGCAGGGACGGAGCTTCCCATCGGCGGTGAGGCGGATCCGGTTGCAGGTAGCGCAGAACGGGCTGCTGAACGTCGAGATGAACCCGATCTGTCCTCCTTGTGGGAAGCGCGAGAGGCGGTAGACGCGCGCCGGGCCCTCCTCCCGCAGTGGCTCAAGTGATCCGAGGGATTCCTCAATGTGAGCGCGAACTTCATCTCCGGGTACGAAGCGGGACCCAAAATCCACATTAGAGGTCCCGATTGGCATCCATTCGATGAACCGTACTTGGAAGTTATCCTTTGTCATCGCGGCCAGATCTGCGACCTCATCGTCGTTTATCCCCCGCATCACCACCGCGTTCAGCTTGATCGGAACGAGGCCGGCCTCCTGCGCAGCCCTGATCCCGGCGAGCGTGTCATTCAAGCTCCCCAAACGGGTGATCTGCCTGAAACGATCCGGGCGCAGCGTGTCGAGGCTGATGTTCACACGTGCAAGCCCCGCGTGGGCGAGATCCTTTGCGTAGTGAGGCAGGAGGGTTCCGTTCGTCGTCAGCGTGATCTCTTCTATCCCGGAGATATCCGAGATTGAAGCGACAAGATCGACGATACCATCGCGCACGAGGGGTTCGCCTCCGGTGAGGCGGACCTTCCTGATCCCCAGCGTGGCCGCCGCGCGCACGACGCGGATGATCTCCTCGTAGCGCAGGATCTCAGCATGCGGCTGCCAACTCACACCGGAGGCCGGCATGCAGTAAATGCAGCGAAAGTTGCAGCGGTCGGTCACCGAGATGCGCAGGTAGGTGATCCTTCGTCCGAATCTGTCGATGTTTTCAGTCATAGTTATCTCCTAGAAAAGATGCACCGCCGAGGCCTTAAATACAATGTATACCTCCATCCCGACTTCGAGTGCCATCTCGACAAGCGACCTTCTGGTGATGATGACGACAAACGGGAGCGGCACACAGACTGTGACGTAGATCAGAGGCCCGCGGTCGACGATCTTCGTGATCTTCCCCCTGTAGGAGTTGCGCGCACTCGAATGGATCTCTCCGCGCGAGATGAGGATGTCCTCTGGGCGGATCGAGACGTGTGCCGGGCCGCCGCGATCGGTAACAACCGCGATCTTCACGCCGTCGTGCGAGAGTACACTCCCTCCCTCTCCGTGTTCAACAACCCCACCGAACAGGTTCCGTGCCCCGACGAAGCGGGCGACGAACTCGCTTGAGGGATGACGAAAGACATCATCGACCGTTCCCACCTGCTCGATGCCCCCCTCGTTGATCACAGCGATACGATCGCCGAGCGAGATAGCCTCCTCAAAGTCGTGCGTCACGTGTAGGGTTGTTGTGGACAAGCGATCGTGAACCTGTGAGATCTCAGCCTGCAGTGACTCGCGCAGTTCCGGGTCGAGCGCGGAGAGCGGTTCGTCCAGCAGAAGCAAGCGCGGCTCGATGACAAGAGCACGCGCCAGCGCCACGCGCTGCTTCTCCCCACCGCTGAGGCCGGTCGGCATACGCGAAAGGATGTGTTCTATCCCCAGCATCGTTGCTATCCCCACTGTCTTCTCCGTAACCACGTTGCGATCGTCGCCACGCATCCTCAGGCCAAAACCGATGTTCTTGGCAACACTCAGGTGCGGGAAGAGCATGTAGTCCTGGTAGACAAAGCCGATGCGCCTTCGTTCAGGCGCAAGATGCGTGATCTCCTCATTCTCAAGGACGATCCTCCCCGAGCGCACGGCGTGCAGACCGGCGATCGTTTCCAGCAGGATCGTCTTTCCCGCCCCGGTCGGGCCGAGGATGATCGTGTATTCACCCTTGTTCGCGACAAGGGAGAAATTGCGAAGCTGAAATGAATCCACGCTCACTTGCAGCGAATCGATGGCAAGATAAGTCATCTGTGCCTCCCCGCGACCATGCGCAGGCCGACGAAGACAACCAGACAGGAGACGATGAGGATCGTGGCCAACGGTCGCGCGTAGTCAAGGCCGTACGATGTAAAGCGCGTGTAGAGCAGCACGGGGGCGACTGTTGGATGGTAGGAGAGGATGATCACCGCGCCGAACTCGCTCAATCCACGCGCCCACATGAGGATCATCCCGGAGAAGATGCTGCGCCAGGCGAGGGGGAATGAGACGCGCCACAGCGCCTTCCACTGACTCGCCCCCAGGGTGCGCGCCACCTTCTCCAGCCGTGGATCGACGGATGCGAACCCATCGCGCGCCGCGTTGACAAGAAAGGTCATGCTGACAAAGAGCATGGCAATCACGATCCCGGGAACGGCGGAGACGAACTTGATCCCCAGCGGGGCAAACGCCCGCCCGAGGACCCCTTGCCGCCCGAAGAGCATGAGGAGCGCGATCCCCACAGCGGAATGGGGGACCACGATCGGCAAATCGATTATCCCCTCGATCAGGCGCTTGCCGGGAAACGTCGATCTGGCAAGGAGGTAGGCGAGAGGCACGCCAGTGAGAAACGCGATCCCGGTAGCGATCAGCGAAGAGTAGAAGGTGAGCGCGATCGATGAGAGGACCTCACGGTCGAGGAGCGTCTCCCACAGGATCTGAGGGTTTGACGAGAGGACGGTCTGCATGAGCGGCCAGACGATGAACAGGATGAGCATCCCCCCGAGGATGAAAAACGACACCCTCATCCATTGAACAGATAGCGTGTGAACAGATAGCGTGCGCATATCCTAGAGCAACCTCACTTTTCGCTGACCAGTGCTTTAAGTTGCGCCGGAAGAGCGTCCGCACCACTCGCGACCACGGCGGGGACGATCGGAGGCTGACCTGCTTCGTTCAATATTTCTTGCCCCTGCGGACCGAGGAGGAAGCGCACGAACTCGATCGCCAGCTCCGGATGTGGCGCGCTGGTGGGAATCGTCACCCCGTAGACGATCGGCGCGCCGGTCACGGTCATCGTCTCCCCCGGCTTCTTACCGGCGATCTTCACCACAGCGTGCGCGTAAAGATCAGCAAGCTTCGTGCTTCCAAGATTGATCTCGTCGGGCAACTCGATGAACAAAAGATTGTGCTGCACGGCGACCGAGCGGTACTCGAAGGCGTAGTCCATGTCCCCAGATTGCAACAGCGCGAGGAGTCCCTCCGCCTTAGGGCGAATGTTTCCAAGCGGACAGGCATCACTCAGCTCATTTGCTAGGCCCGGAAGCTTGTAGTACTCCTCAGCTAGCTGCCAAACCATTAGCGTGCGATACCCACACGGGTCGAGATTGGGATCGGAATGGCCGAAAACCACTCCTGAACGCAGGAGAACCTGAAACCAGTTTTTTGGAGTGATTTCATTCGCGTACTTGGAGCGATTGGTGTAGGCGATGACCATCGTGTTGCGGGCAAACTGCACGTTCCACGCGGCATAATCTGGAATCAGCAACTGATTGATCACCCGGTAATCGGCGGACATCATCACGTCCGCCTCGCGGTGCAGGTCGCTGATCTTGCGAGCTGCGGCGGTGCTTCCCGAAGCCTCGGCGTTGACCGCCACCCCGGGATGAGCAGCTTCGAATCCACGCGCGAGCTTCAACATTGGAACGGTGAGACTCCCGGCGTGAAAGACGATGAGATCCTCTGAAAAGGCAGTGGTAGAAACCAAGACAAACAAAGTCAGCATAGCGATTATACCGAGCACCCTGCGCCCATTTAGCATGTGATACCTCCTTGATGAAGAGTGGTAGCACCCTCTAGTGGGCAAAGGGGAACAACAGAACTCGTCCGATCCCCTTTTCAACCACGGAAGGCACAACCGTTTCCAATTACACCCTATCGCCCGCCTTCCGTAGGACAAGCCTGTAGGAAAGACGGGTCGGAGAACCGACAAACCTGAGGATACCAGCAGCGGTCTCTTATAGCAAGCAAGTTGTGAGCTTACTTGAGGGAAGGACAAGAGCTTCCTCTTGCCCGCTCGCTTCGCTTGCTCAGGGACGGGAAAGAAGCCATCAGCTTTCAGCCATCAGCTTTCGATGGTCAGTTTGAACCAGTAATTCCGCTTTTCTTGGCGGCTTTGCAAGAGGATGCTTTGCTCTTTTCGATTACTCGTGACTCTTTGCTCACCGCTGCTTCACACCGCAGTAAGGGCGCGGCTGAAAGCGGCGTAGGAGGCCTCACTGAAACAAACCATCTGTACGAGCCTGATGGAACTCTCTCCTTGGCGCAGGCAATCGGAGACTGCTGTGACAGCCACCCGAGCTGCCTTGTCCAGCGGATAGCCGTACACCCCCGCGCTTACCGCCGGAAAGGAGATGCTCGTTATAGCGAGATTGTCCGCGAGGCGCAGCGATTCACGATACGCGCTCCTCAGAACCGGCTCGGATTCCTCGTCGCTACGGTAGATCGGGCCGACGGTATGGATGACATACTTTGCCGGGAGGTTACCGCCATCGGTCCACATCGCTCTTCCTGGAGGTAGCTTGCCATGCTCTTCAACGTAGGCGCGGCACTCACGGTCAATAACAGGCCCGGCGGCGCGATGGATCGCCCCATCCACACCACCTCCTCCGCGCAGCCCGGAATTGGCGGCGTTCACGATCGCGTCCGTATCCTGAGTCGTGATGTCGCCGCGCAGGACCACAAGATCAGTCTTTGCTATGCGGCGCTTAGTGATCTTCTCCATTCTTGTTTTCCTTCTCCCGGTACAGCTTGGTCGCCTTTTCTGCTGAGGTAACGATGCCGCGGATCATCGCGGAGCTGAACCCGTGATGCTCCATCTCGTTTAAGCCGGATATAGTCACTCCCATCGGTGTCGTCACTTTATCGATCTGGGTCTCAGGGTGCGTGTCTCCTTCGAGGAGGAGTGTCGCTGCGCCGCGGGCTGTCTGCGCGGCAAGCCGGATGGCATCCTCGGCGTGGAATCCCACCTCGACCCCTCCCTGCGCCGCAGCGCGGATGGCGCGCAGGAAGAAGGCGACTCCGCAGGCGCAAAGGGCCGTTGCCGGTGTCATCTGTTCCTCGGTGATGAACATCGTCTGCCCTAGCGTGCCAAAGATTCCACGTGCCTCTTCCTTCGCCTCCAGGCCAACCGACTCATCGCTGCACAGCGCGGTCATCGACTCCCCCACCGCGACCGCGATGTTTGGCATCGCCCGCAGAACGGGGATGCTCTTTCCCAATTGGTGCTTAATCTCGGCGACGGATGCGTTGGACACGGTGGAAATCAGGATGTGCTTGTCTTCATCGAGTGCCGGACCGATCTCCCGCAAGACAGCATCTAACTGGCGCGGACGGACGGTAACAAGAACGACTCGTGCCGAGCGCACCGCCGTCAAGTTGTCCGGCTCAATGTTGAAGCCTTCCTGCTTAAGCCCGTCCAGGAGATGAATCGAGCGGCGGGTGATCGTTATCCTATCCGCGCTGATCTTTCCCGAAGCAGCCAACCCGCGGGCGATAGCTGTTCCCAGATTTCCTCCACCGATAATTGCGACACGATCTTCCATGACTCCTCCTTCATCAACAGTCTGATTGAAGATACCCACTTGGAGGGCGGCTAGCAAGCGCGACCGCGTCGCCTCGATTTGCTCCCTTAAACGGGCGCACTTATCCTGGTATACTTACTTCACCTACTCAAATCGAGAAAGGAGCGACCTTGAAACATGCATTGTGCATCCTGCTGATTGTGGTTGTCGTCGCTGGTGTCGCCTACGCTGACCAAAACTCGGCGCAGATAGGCATGACGCAGGCAAGCCCGGTACAGGCGAGCCTGACTGGGGGTGGTGATTTCTCCGCGTCGGCAGTGCTGTGGTTTTCCGGTACGGACGTTACCGCGAAAGTGAGCGGTGCACTCAATCTGAACGGAGGTGTGACGATCGGCGACACCAAGGCCACGTTCAAGGCGAAGGGAACGTTGACTGGGGCGGCGAGCGGGGACAGCAACACCATGATCGGGAGTGGGTGGGCCACGTTCAGCGCTCGCGGGACGCTCGCCTCAGGCGAAGCCTCAGGCGAGGCGATCACCCTGCACGGGGCGATAAACCTCTCCGCCGATGATATCGACCTCTCATCGGACACTGCGGGAAGTGGGACGGGAAGCTTGTACGTCATCCTCACCTTACTGAATCAGACGCTGCACCTGCGAGGCAAGGTAACGGGGACGGTGGGGGGCGGGTTCGTCACCCCGGATGATCCACACACGATGCAACTTGACGGGACGGGATCGTTCACATTCACCGTTATTACCCGCGCTGCAGTGCAGAAGAGCGAGCTGGAACAGAACAGCTCCTCAAACGAAGAACTCTCTTGGAATACCGATGAGTGGCCACAGGAGATACGAGAACAGTTCATGAAGACAATGCGGGAGGAATCAGAATGAAGATAATTCTCATCGGTGCCGGGATGATGGGACAGGCGATCGCCTACAACCTCTCTACGCGCGACGAGGTGGAACAAATCGTGGTCGCCGATCGGGCCCTGGCGCGCGCTGAGGCGATTGCCGAGCGCCTGCGAGATACGCGGATCGTCCCCCAAAGGCTCGACGCCAGCGCACCACGAGCAGTGCGCGAGGCAATGGATGGGTGCAATGTCGCTATCAGCGCTGTTCCTTATTTTCTCAACCTCAGCCTGGCGCAGGCGGCGGTGGAGAGCGGCGTCTCCTTCTGCGACCTCGGGGGGAACAACAGGATCGTCGCCGGTGAGCTTGCCCTCGATGCGCGGGCAAAAAAGGCGGGAGTGACGATCATCCCCGACTGTGGACTCGCCCCGGGTCTTGTCAACATCCTCGCCGCTGCCGCGGTGGAAGACTTCAATAACGTTGAGAGCGTCTCCATCCGCGTCGGCGGCTTGCCACAGCATCCGCGACCACCGCTTGGCTACCAGATCGTCTTCTCTCCACATGGGTTGATCAACGAGTACATGGAACCATCGACCGTGCTGCGCGACGGAGAGATCGTTACCGTACCGTCGCTCAGCGAGCGCGAAGAGATCTCCTTCCCGCCTCCGTACGATAAATTGGAGGCATTCCACACCTCCGGTGGGAGCTCGACCCTCCCTCAGACCATGCACGGCCGCGTGCGGAACCTCGAATACAAGACGATCCGCTACCCCGGGCATCTGGAGAAGATAAGAGCGATGGCCGATCTCGGCTTCTTCGACAACGATCCGCAGGATATCGATGGCGTGGATATAGTCCCACGTGCGCTCTCCGTACACCTGTTGCGTGAGCACCTATCGTTCGACGAGCCGGACGTCATCCTGTTGCGAGTCAGCGCCCGCGGGACGATCGACGGAGATGCGCGTGAGATCCGCTATGAGATGATCGATAATTACGACGAATCGACCGGCCTTTCGGCGATGATGCGCACCACCGGATTCCCCATCGCGCAGATCGCGTTCATGCTGGCAACAGGAGAGATCACTGCGCGTGGCGCGCTCCCCCAGGAGATGTGCGTTCCCACTCAAGGATTCCTCTCCGGGTTGATGGAACACGGACTTACCATAGAGCGAACAGTGATCGACGCGTGAGAGAACTGATCGGCTTTGACATGGACGGGGTGATCCTCGACTCCGATCGTCCGGATGACACGTGGTTTCGCGACTCGTTCGTGCGCACGCTTCAGGACTTCGGCGTTGAACCGACCGAGGAGAATATCCGCGAGCTGTACATCTCAAGCATGCGCGACAACTTCGTTGCCGTATGCGAGAGGCTCGGGATCGACGACCCGCACATATTGTGGAAGCGCCGTGACGAGAACTACATCGCCTACAAGCTCGCTGCACTTGAGCGTGAGGAGATCCAGCTCTTCCCCGACACTGCGGTCCTCTTCAGGCTGGGCGAGCGCTATCCGCTGGGGCTCGTCTCCAACTCGCCGCAGGCGGTGGTCGATATGGTCATCGAGCACTTCTCGCTGCAGCACGTATTCAAGGTATGGTTCGGCCGCGGCGATACGCTGCCATCGCTGCAGTTCGCTAAACCGTCTCCGCAGATGCTTCTTGAAATGATGGGCCGTCTCCACGCCACGCGCGGCTACTACGTGGGAGACAGGCCGGAGGACATCGTGGCTGCTCGCGCGGCGGGGCTTACCCCGATCAGCATCTCTCGCGATGGCAACGATGGCGACATCCGTAGCCTCGAAGAGCTGCCCGAACTAATTGCGCAGACACGTGCGACCGTGATTGGTAATGAGTGATCAACCGGCGTCGCTGATGGCTGAGAGCTGACGGCCGATGGCTGAAAGCTGATCGCTAATGTTCTCTTCGCGGCTTGAGTGAGCGATGGCGAACGGGCGAGAGAAAAGCCTTCCGGTCGTGACGAAGGGAGTGTTTCCATTTCTGCTTTGGAGGATTACAATTGCAGACCATGATCACACGAAAAGGTATCGAGCAGAAGCTTCTTTCAAACCGTCTCCACGGCCTCCTGCCGGAAGGGCTCATTGCCCCTGATTACGCAGGCTACTCGATCGACAGCATCCCATCATTTATCCGCGGCCTCTTCGGGGGGCGTGTTGACCGTGGAGAAGTTTTATTGCCGCTTTTGCCATCTGATTTACCACAGCGGGTCATTCTGCTCATCCTCGACGGGATGGGGTACATGCACCTGACCCGTTTGCTGTCTCAGTTTCCCGATATGTTCCTGAACCGATTGGTCGATCGAGGAGAGATGCTTCCGCTTACCTCTGTCTTCCCTGCGACAACCGCGACCGCTCTTGTCTCACTGAGCACGGGCGTCACGCCGCAGGAGCACGGGATGCTCGGCTACCGGCTATACCTCAAGGAGACATCGGCGATCACGAACATGATCAACCTGTCGCTTCTTGGAAACGGTGCCAGCGACACCGCGCTCAAGGCGGGGATCGACGAGAAGACGTTCCTTGCCCCGCCAACGCTGTTTGAGCTGTTGCGCGCGCTAGATGTTCGTTCGCACGTAATTATGAACAAAAATATCGCAAAGAGTGGTCTGTCGCACCTCCTCTACAACGGTGCGGCGAAGATGCACAAGGTGGTAAATCTGTCGGATATGCTTGTGGTAACGCGCAAGACGCTCAATGAGGTGAAGGGAAAGGCGTTTGTTAGCCTGTATTGGGAGGACACTGACGCCATCGCACACGTGCACTCCCCGTGGACGGATGCGTTCACCGCCGAGCTGCGCTCGATCGACGCCGCGCTGGAGCGTGAGCTTTCAGGGCGCGTCGAGGACACGCTCCTTCTCATCACCGCCGATCACGGGTTTGTCCCGATGGCCGATGAAGACTACATCGACATCACGAAATACCCCGAGCTATACAACAATCTCGTCCTCCCGCCGGTGGGGGACACACGCGCCGCGTACCTGTTTGTGCGCGACGGGAGAAAGGAGGAGGTCAGGCGGCTCATCGCCGATGCGTTCTCAGGTGATATTATCTGCCTCGATGCTGAACAGGCGCTCGATGCGGGGCTGTTCGGGATAGGTGATGTGCTCCGTGAATCGCGCGATCGTATCGGCGACCTGGTCATCGCATCTGCGGGGCGAAAGACACTATACTACCCGTACGTGGACAGCGTCAGATTGCGCGGAATGCACGCTGGCCTGACACCGGATGAGATGCTGGTCCCATTTATCATCAGTAAGCTATAAGGAGAGTGACTACATGATCGTAGTTGGAAGATCACACGCCGTTCCCGCGGCGAACATCAGCGATGGAAAGACGATCGTTAACGCCGTAAAGCGTGTCCTAATCGGCCCGAATCAAGGCGCACCTACGTTCATCATGCGCCTGTTTACCCTGACAGAGGGCGGCTTTAGCCCGTACCACACACACCCGTGGGAGCACGAGGTGTTCGTTCTTGCTGGCGAGGGTACCGTCAAAGGAGCTGCCGAAGAGAAACACGTAAGCGCGGGCGACTTCATCTTCGTGCCGCCAAATGAGGAACATCAGTTTCTAAACAGTGGCAATGAGGAGTTTGAGTTCCTGTGTGTCATTCCCAAGAGAGAACAGGGGTAGGATTGCGCGTTCTCGTGAGCATGAGCGGCGGGGTGGACAGCACTGTCGCCGCCAAATTGCTCATCGATCAGGGGCATGAGGTAGAGGGGATAACGTTCTGGTTCTGGTCGTACCCCGGCGCGCCCGACTACGGTGAAACGACTAAGTGCTGCTCTCTTGATAGTGCCGCCCTGGCGGCAACGCAGCTTGCGATCGTGCACCGCACGATCGACGCCAGCAAACTGTTCTATAAGCGCGTACTGCGCGATTACATCGCTCGCTACGGCCGCGGCGAGACCCCTAATCCTTGTGGAAACTGCAACCGTCACCTGCGCTTCGGCCTGGCACTGCAGTATGCGCGGGAGAATGGATTCGACTACGTCGCGACGGGTCATCACGTCCGCCTTACGCGCGATGAAAAGGGAATCGTGCACATGTTCCGCGGGATCGATCGCAACAAGGATCAGACCTATTTCCTGTACGGTCTGCAACAGAGGGAACTGGCCCACTTGCTATTTCCCATCGGTGAACTGACAAAGGACGAGGTGTTCGCCATCGCGAGGCGCAACGCCCTTCATGCGGCGTCACTTCCCGAAAGTCAGGACCTCTGCTTTGCCATCGATGGACGCACGGATTTTCTCTTTCCGCAAGATAAGATCCTCCCCGGCCCAATTTTCGACATGGACGGCAACAGGATCGGAACACACGACGGCCTTGCGCACTACACCATCGGCCAGCGCCGTGGCCTGGGAATCGCAAGCGCGACACCACTGTACGTTGTCGGCCTGGATGCGGACAGGAACGCAATCATCGTCGGGCAGGAGAAGGATCTGTACTCGAAGATGCTGACCGCTTCCGAGGCAAGCTTCACCCAGGGCGAACCACCGTGTGATGGGATGCGCATAGAGGTGAAGATCCGCTACCGCTCACCGGCGGTTACTGCTACATTTCATGCCCTTTCACATGATCACTTTTCTGTCGATTTCGACGTGGAACAGCGGGCCGTCACCCCTGGGCAGATCGTCGCCCTATACGACGGGGAAGAGCTGCTCGGTGGCGGAATAATAGATAACGAAGTCAAGGATTAGAAAGTCAAGGGCGCGTGGCCCGTAGAGTTTGTTGAGTTCACTCGCTGAGAGTTGAATCCGCCGGTATAATCTTTGCTCGGAGGGGTGGGCGAGCGGACTAAACCACCGGTCTTGAAAACCGGCGAGCCGCAAGGTTCCGCGGGTTCGAATCCCGCCCCCTCCGCCAGATGGATCAGTCGAGCATCCAAAGGATTGCACGTAGCGAGGTGGCTCGCAGACGATTGCACGTAGCGTGGCAGCTTGCGTGCCCCGTGGAGTCCTATTCCACTGGGGTCTGCCCCGTTGAGATCGCGCCCGAGACTGCAAGGGCAACGTTGTAGGCAAGCTACAACGCCACATAAGAACGTGGTTTCGTAGCGTGGCAGTTCATCTGCCCCGTTGGGCTCTACGAACCCCACGAACTGCGTGAACCCTACGAACCCCACCCCCAACACAGCAGGTTGACCGATGCCGAGGCTCATCGTAGAATGTATACACCCGGAGGGGTAGTCAAGAGGTCCAAGACAACGGTTTGCTAAACCGTCGACGGGTTCATAGCTCGTCCGCGAGTTCGAATCTCGCCCCCTCCGCCAGTTTTTGCGCCCGTAGCTCAGTGGATCAGAGCGTCGCACTCCGGATGCGAAGGTCGGAGGTTCGAATCCTCTCGGGCGTATTGGTTATGCCGCGCTTGAACATTCGCCTTCCCTTATCGTCACGGCAAGTCTCTATCGACTACTGGCCCAGTTTCTGGGATGTATACGCCAAGGAACGCGTGTCCTCCTCTTTCTTTTCGAGCCTTGTCCGTTGGGCAACATCTGGGCTAGCTTGGCATAAGCATGCCTGGGGACGCAGCGGGGGTATTATGAGAAGGTGCGTCCTCAGGCAGGAGATGTCGGATTGTAAGACCTAGCCCCCGCGCTGTTCCTTATTCACGCGCCATCTTCGCCCCACACTTCGGACACTTCATCTCGTAGCAAGGCGTTCCCACACGATGAGGCACGCGTTCGCTACACTGTGGGCAGACGCAATACCCGGAAGGCCCGGCGCCGGCTTTGTTCCCTCCCATGCGCCCCTGTCCCTGTCCTTGGCCACCGCGACCACGGCCCGTTCTTGCTCCGGCTCCCGCCGGCCCTGTTCCGTCTCCTCTTGGCATGGTAACCTCCTTTCCATCCACAACTGAATAATCTATCCTCTTGCCCGTTCGCTATCGCTCACTCAAGCAGCTATCAGCTTACAGCAGCGAAACTGGCCTTAACATCCTGCCTGTCAGAACACGACAGCAGACAGGCCTTTGCAGGAGAATTCTCTTTACCCTCTTCATAACTGATAACGTAGATTCTGGAGTGCACCCCTCAAGCTGGACACGATGGAGCCGAAAGCGTTAAGTGTCTGTGAGCCGACTTGATCTCTTGCTCGAACTCCACCGGGCTGACATAGCCAAGCGCCGAGTGTAACCGCTCTTGA
>CAJVYM010000024.1 GCA_913009415.1 uncultured bacterium | reverse complement strand
ACGGACCAAGTCCGGTTCTGCGAGGGGCCGGGGACGAACTGGTGTATGGATGAGATATTGTGGCACCGCCGGGAAACCAGGCGGTAAACAGAGAACACAAACTTCAACCTGCAGCACCAGGAGAAACCGGCCTACTCTCCATGAATCCATGTTCGTTTTGATAGGTCCGACTTATGTAGTTGTTGCCCCGGACATGCGCCTCCAATCTTGCTTCCTTTACCGCGTTAAGGATCTTTTTTAATTCTTTTGGATTAGGCGTCCGTATAGTCCAATTAGCAATTTTGGGATCAATAGTTTTCAACTCATAGACTGTATTGTCGTACGGGGTATCCATGTAATAGCTCATATCTATACTAATGCCAGTAAATCCATCTTGTTTGAGTTGATTAAAGAATTCGATCATATTTGCGTACGACAACCTCTCCATCGCGATTGTCCAATTGGACTCCACTTCAGCCCAAATCTCCCTTGGCTGCCAACGGAACCCGCTCTTCACAGTCTTGGTCAGGATCCACAGATGATCGGCGCTGCTGATCTTGAACTTGTATTCGTAGCCCATGATCGCATGGTCGGTATGATTGCTCGCTGGACTGTGTTCCGCCGGGTTCCCGTCAAACGTCTTCATCTGCGCGTTAGTCAACACATCAAGCTTGTCAGGTAGGAAACGCAGCCTGATCCCGTTGCGGTACACATTGACCTTCGTGATCTGCGACTTGTCAAAGCCTGGTGCATAGTTGATCACGATCGAGTCGTTGTCGTAGATGTCACCATGACCTTCTAAGTCGGTCAGCCAGATCTGTTCATCCGGTTTGGGCTGGTACAGCGGCTCGTCCGGACCGGGATAGTCGTCCCCGTACAGGATCGGTGGAGTGTTTGGATCGGGAAGCTTGAATTCTTGTTCAGTCTTGACGGGAGCGGGCTGTGGTTGTTGTGTGGGTTGCACTTTCTTTGATCCACTCGTAGTTCGTCACCTTCCCTGAGCTGGGCACCCACGTGATGCTAAACCACCCAGAGCCATTAAACTCACCACCATCAAACGTGAACCGATCGCTCCGTCCACCGGGCGACTGATCGGGGAAGACGGACTCATGCCTGGTAATCGTCACACTCTTGGAGAAACTGATCGTAATCCCAGTGACCGTACCACCCGTCTTGTTGATGAACGTCTGCGACGCCGCTCATTACCAACAACCCAACTACCACCAATCCCAGCACCCGCCCCACTGCACTTTGCATACAAGTCACTCTCCTTTCCTTTCCTTTCGTTGAGCCAACATAGCACACCCACTGCCTGAATCAAGCCTAGTGATCACTGCAACAGCTATCTACCTTTCTACTAGGAGGTTAATCGCCCTGGATGCTGGAAATCCCGCGCCCTGTTCAATCATCAGGTCAAAGTGGCGGTCGGCATGGAGCAAGTCGCAGTCGTTCTCCATAGCGATGGCAACGATAAGAACGTCAGCCGAGGGTACGGTTATACCTTTCCGTCTCATGCGGTAAGCAAGATGGGAGGCCATCTCCCAAGTTGGGTCCGTGATTTTTAGTTGGAGCAAGGATTCAAGGTCTTCCTTTAACTCGAGGTATTCATTCCCAGTCCTCGCCCCGGAGAGAAGCTCCAGTCTTACTATTCCACATATTGCAACATGGTTTTCCGATATTAGCATATCAATGTGGTTGCGGGCACGTGCAGGGCCATCCTTTCTCAGAGCCAAGATCCAGGCAGAAGTATCTATCAGGGCGGGTAAAGTACTCTTCACCTTTCGCCTGAGATCTCTGGGAAAATCAGGACTCATTCTGCCGCATCTTTTCTAAGTCATCCAATGTGATGGCTAATTCCCACCTTCCAAGCTTTGCCCGTAGCCTTTCTCTACGCTTCTGATTGATGAGCTCCTTCAATGACTGCTGGATCGCTGCTCTCTTTGTTCGTGCCCCCAACAGCGACATTGCTTCCTTGACCAGTTCATCGTCTAGATCGATAGTTGTTCGCATATGCATCACGCTCTGGCATAATTATGAACACAATTCTATGCCTAGTCAATATATCGAAAGCACAAATTGAGAAAAAGGGCTTCACTCCCGGTGTTCTGCCTGGTGCGTGTCTCCCAGGAACGAAGCTAGCTCGCACAGCGCCAAGAGTGAAGCCCCAACAAACTAGATCGCGCCCACCTTTCCCGGTGCCTTGGGGAAAAGGCGCGCTTGTTCAACGTTTTCGAGCCCACAGATGAATCTAGTCAGTCGCTCGACGCCGATACCAAACCCGGCCGAAGCCGGAATCCCCTCTTCGACTAGCGATAGGTATTGAGAGAATCGCTCCTTGTCGATGCCATCCTGCTCTAACCGCCGCAAGATGCGGGGTAGAGAATGTTCGCGTTCACCACCGGATAGGGCCTCGCCGTACCCTTCCGGGTACATGAGGTCCATATCGAGCAGGACGTCAGTCCGTGCCGGATCCTCTCGATCGTAGAATTCGCGCACGCTACGCGGAAAGTCAATCACCCACGCTGGCGTGGAGAGTGACGCAGATAGTGCATCGTCGAATCCCTTTCCAAACTGTTCTTGTGCTTCTTGAAACGTGATACGCTTGAACGGCACCTCAGGGGTGGCTAAATCCCGCCCTAAGCGCACTAGTTCAGCGGGGCAGCGCTCAGTAACCGCCGTCAGTACGTGCACGAGCAATCCTTCACCTACGCTGATGATCTCGTCTCGCGAGGCATCCCGCACCTCGAGATCAAGTTGGACAAACTCGGCAAGGTAGCGTCCGAAACTAGCTCGCTCCGCCGGTTCCATGCGCACGTTCGGCGAGACGCTGTAGATACGCGGAAGCGTCCTAAGCGCGATCTGCTTGTGCAGGATCATGCTCTTTGTCAGTTGATACGGAGACCCGTAGAAGTTCACCGTGCCATCAAACGTGTCGTGATGGAGCGGATCGGTGATCGGTGAGAGGATAACCGGCAGGATCTCGGTGAATCCCCGATCACGCAGGTATTCGCGCGCTGCATGCATGATTTCGTCTTTCACTTTCAATACATCGACAAGCTGCTTTGTTGCGGAACTAGACATAGTATATCTCCTTATATGTGCATTAGTAAATCATTTATTGTAACTCTGGTTTACGAAACCATAACGCAAGGCCTCTCAATGGCCTTGATGGCAAATAAACAGTAGTGGGGTTTGCGCCTCAGAACGAGGCGTTGGGATTATGCACGCAGAAGAAGGGATTATTGACGCAGCCAACCTGAAGGACGCGTCGGGGATACATTCTTGCGATATGGCATGCTTGCATCGTTACCACCTCTTCTTCTTGGAGATGCACCACCCTAGCATATTTCTTCCTCCTCGTCAAGGGCAATCGGAAATAAACGACATAAGATCGAGCAGTTGTCGAGCACTTGGCGTTTAGGTACGATAAAGAGGACATGAAGATCGGACTCAGCTTAGGCGGCGGCGGTGCCCGCGGTTATGCGAACATCGGTGTATTGCGCGCTCTGGAAGAGGCACGGATCAACATCGCTCTCATCAACGGAGCAAGTATCGGAGCGATAATTGGTGGCGCATATGCCCTGTGCAGTGACTCAAACGAGCTCGAACGGCTCGCTGCTGCTCAAGTTGAGAAGATGAACCTGCACTATTCCAGCATCTTTCGGAACGCACGCGCCAACGACTCATTTCTGCGGAATTGGTTGCTGCATGCCGCCTGCGATGTTTCTTCCCTGCGATCCTCCGTCTACTCTCACAAGCGCAACCTGAAAGCATTGGCTTTCATATTTGGGGAACAGCGGTTCAGCGACACAGCAATCCCGTTCTCCGCCGCGGCGCTCGATCTCCTTTCAGGCAGGACGATCTCCATCAAAGAAGGGAAGCTGGTCGATGGTATCCTGCCCTCGATCTCCATACCGGGGATGTTCCCGCCGGTGGAAAGGGATGGTTTCTTGCTCGTGGACGGAGGCGTACTCGCCGATGTTCCGGTGCGAGAACTGCATGACGAGGGGGCGGATTTCGTCATCGGGGTGGGACTCGGGCCGGATGACCTGGTGCGCACCGTGAGCAACGGTTTTTCCATCGTCACATACATCGATGTGCTAAAAGGGGAGGCCCTCGCGCACGGGGAACTTGCCGCTGCGGACTTTAGCTTCACCGTGCAGCTCCCGGGGTTCGATATCCTTAGGTTCGAGGGGTACGAGGAGGCAATTGCAGAAGGGTACGCAACGGCCAAACGATATCTTCCACAATTGGAGAGGAAACTTGATGAAGCACGAAGTGGCTGATAGTGGAATCACCCTTGCTCTGGGAGGAATTGGGATACGCGGGGCATTGAACATCGGGCTGCTGCAGGCTATCGCCGAGGCTAAGATTCCGATTAAGAAAGTAGTGGCAACAGGCATCAGCGCAATGATCGGTGCCCACTTTGCGCTGGGGCGTGATCCCGGCGAACTGCTCCCGCGCATCACCCAGTTCTTGGAGGAGAATCGCCGCTCAATGTGGGAGATTGAGCAATTGGGTGGACTGACTGCGGGGGAGAAACGGATGGCAGCGCGGAGTATGTCCTATTTTCTCCGGGAGAGCCTGTTCTGTCGTGCCAACCTCACGCGCATGGGGGTCTTCTCGTGGGAACTGGTAGAGGCAAACCTGTCGCAAGCATTCGGCGCTAGTACGCTGAGTGATCTGAAGATTCCGTTCGCCGTGTCGGTGGTCGATATCGCAAGAGGAGAGGAAACGTTGTTGAGTGAGGGATCGATAGTCGATCTGGTGAGAGCAGGGATAGCCTTTCCCGGGCTGTTCCCACCGGTGGAGATCAGGGGACACAGGTACGTGAGCAGCGCTACGTACTGCGGCCTGCCACTCTTCTCCCTGAACGACGCCGATCGGCCGATCTTGGCAGTGCTCTACCCGGAGCGGCGGGAAGCGAGACGCCCCCGCTCGATGATCGAGGTGCTGGCTCGTGTCGACGAGATAAGGGGAAACGTACTGACTCAGCAGATCCTCTCCAAGGCGGACAGAGTGATTAGACTAAGAGCCCCTGGCGGCAGCAACTGGAGCAGCTTCCGCAGGCTAGAGAGAGCTATTCCGCTCGTCAGGCAAGCGTGCATGGAAGAGATCTCGGGCTGGAATGCGGATGGTCTCACTAGGTGGCCCCTTCAGAGCTCGTGACCCTCGGGAAAGCACCACGTGCTATCAAGGCCAGGGTCTCCTGTAGTGGGGATTTTCTGTAATGGGATCCAGGTAGGTATGCACTTCCATACCACTTCCACGCATCCCAACTCCCTCGCTGACAAGGGGATCGATGTCACCTACGGAGCGCCACCGTCGCTGGCTGAGCATTCCCGTGGTCTCACCATCGAGTTTAGGCCCTAAGTCTCCCATCGAACTGTCCGATCCGTGAGTCAGCAATTCCATCTCCCCAATCAAACTAGCCCTGAGGGCTGCAGCACTAGAGAAGTCTATCACTCAGATGCGGCAATATAGTGCGTTGCCAGGATCGTTGTTGTCCGTTATCGCGAGACTGATAGATGGTACAGTAGCAAAGAGATGATTCCAGATGATTCTGCAAGTAGAAGGCTAAACATGGATCGCTACCGGGTTCTTTCCAAGCAAAAGAGAAGTCCCTTGATCATCCTGATCTTGCTCCTTTTGGCTGTGCTTTTTTCCTTCGTAGTCCAGGCCCAGGTCAATACTAGCGGTACCCCTCTGGTTGTTCTGAAGAGGGAGAAGAACGATGGGGGAATGCTCAAACTCATCCTCGCAAACGCTCCAAAGGGATTGTACATGTATGATATTACAGTCTTCATCAGGGACAGCAGCATCGCCCGTATTGGCTTTGCTAGAGGGGTAGCGATAGCAGGGATCTACTTTCAAGTAGTGAACAAAACGGCGAGCTCAATCGAGTTTCGAGCTGCGGATCTCAACGGCAGCGTGCTGCCTGGAGCTCATAATGTCACCTTGGCCGAGATTGAGGTCCTGGGGTTAAAGAGGGGGCAAACCGGGATTGATGTGAAAGTCAACCAATTTATCGACGATGAAGACCACAGAGTGGTTCCTCGGGTGGAGCCAATCGTACTGGAGGTCTTTAGTCCTATTCCCCAATTGCTCCCCATCGGAGGCTCCACAAATCTCCCTCAGGATCTGAATGGGAACGGTCTTAATGAAGATATCAACGGAGACGGAAAGCTCACCCCGGCAGATCTCTCCCTGTTTGCGTTAAACATCGACAGCAAAGTCATACAGACGCATGTAGAGTGTTTCGACTTCAATGGCGATGGTGCCGTGAATCTCGCTGATGTCCGCGCCTTGGCCTCTCTAGTGGAAGAAGCCAATCCCACGCCTACCGACTTAAGGCTGGAGGATGGAAGAGGGGGAACCGGGGAAGAGGTGGCGCTCAATCTAGTCCTGGTCAGTGCGCCACAAGGATTACAACGGTACGATGTGGTTGTCTCCGTATCTGACAGTAGTGTGGCCCAGATCAAGGGAGTAAGGAGCGATGCGATAGATTCAAGTTTCTTCCAGATCATTCGCCAAAGCCTGGACTCGATCGAGTTCAGGGCTGCAGACCTCAAGAACCGGATCCAACCTAACGCAGAACAGGCCATCCTCGCGACGATCACCCTTGTGGGGATGAGTAAAGGTGAAACAGCCCTTGACACTAAGGTTCAAATTATGACCGATGACAATGGTAATCCGCTGAAGTCGCTCCTCCGATCGGGGAAGGTGAAGATAACCCTCTCTCTTCCCCCCATCGGCGGTTCCTCATACCCTCCGCAGGACTTGGATGGTGATGGCCTCTATGAGGATGTTAACGGAGACGGAGTGCTGACGTTCGCCGACCCAATTCTCCTGGCCTTCAATTCAAGCGACAAGGTGATCCAGCAGAATCCGACCCTGTTCGACTTCAATGGCGATGGTGTTGTCGATTTTGACGACGCTGTTGCCTTAGCCAATGTAGTAAATAGGCAATGACCGAATGGGCGTTCTTGGAGATGAGGGGGGAATTTCACACTACCCTCGATGTAAGGTAAGAACTGGCTCCACTGGGATCTCAGCCTGATCAATGGAATGCATCGGGATACAATAGATCTAAGCCCCGAGGGTTGTTCGCTTACATTCTCCTAACTCTCCGGTCCACGTTTCGCTCACAAGCTTCCAGATGTTTATCACCCCCCGCGCCAGATCGGCTTGCCGCGAATCGCCAGAAGAGCGACTCTTCCCAGTTTGCTTTCTTGGGACCGCTGTCCGAGCACAACCTTTTCGGTTCACTGCTGAACGGTCCGATATCCCAGCACTGACATCCGTGAAGAGAGGTTGGGAGAGGGTTTTTGAGAGGATACTGGTCAGTCTGTTGACAATATTTACACAAGAAACCAATGCTAAATGTGATATATATTACAGACATCGTGGGTGGATTTTGTTATGGTAATAACTGTCACTGAAAAAGGCACCGCTAACCACTGCTTGAAGGATAGCATCGCAAAGCCATAGGATCTCTTCTAGAGATAGCCGGGTTGCCGGGGACAGGAGGGCTAGATGAGCGACCATTCTGTCGGGGTAACCTGGTTCTTGGCTACGGCGATTTCTTCGGTTCACCTTGTAGTTCTTTCTCGAAGTCATCTTGTGGTACCGGAATTCAAGCGCTTTCATCCTTGTGGTCGAAGATTCGCTTTGGTAGGGGGTGAGGCGCCTTGACCCGCTAAAAAAGGCACACAGTTATAACCCTTTCTCGGACGCGTCCCCACGCAGATCCCGAACAGAGTTACATGCCATGTGCCTTTCTTATTATACCACAAAGCCAGCCGATTTCCTATATCAAAGTGTCAACTCGAAAAGCGAAAAAAGTGGAGGTGTTAAGAATGAATGAATTGATGAGACAAATCAGTAGTAAAGAAGCGTTTAAGCAAGAAAGAGGCCGGCCCTGGAGGATGGTCCTGTTCGTTGGGCTTGTGGCATTCCTTCTTTTCTCTACGTTGGCATTGGCTGACCAAACGACCTCTCCGTTGTGTGTGATGGAGATATCAACGGACAAACTTGTCTATCACCCTAGTGACAGCATCGACCTTCATGTATGGCTCAAGGTGAACAGTGACCCCAGCCTGCCGAATATAAAGGACGCTCGCTTGGTGCTGGAGCTGAAACAACCCTTTGGGACCGCAGTCACCTTGACTACCCAAGATAACATCTCTCTGCTCAAGGGAGCAGAGTGGGACGAGCTGCTGCTCTCCCTGCCCATGGGAGCACCGTTCCGCAATATGGGCGACTATCAGGCCCACGTAAAGCTGCTTTCACAGACCGGTGAGCTCTACTGCGAGGCCTATACTACCTTTACCATCAAGGGCATCTTCGGGCGAAAGCCCCGCACGCGAACGCTGATCGTCACCTCGCGGCGAACAGAGCAGACGGAGCCGTTCGTCTCCTATCTGGTTGCCTGGCTCGAAGCTGCTTACCAGACCAGGGTTCAGGTTATCTACCAGGAGGGGCTCTATCAGGCCTATAAGAACGGACTCTACGCAGACTATGACGTGATCGTCTATTATGGAACAGACTATGCGCAGGCCCCACCTCCAGCGCTGATTACAGACATCTTCGAGGGCAAGGGGATCACCAAGAAGAAAGTAGTCTGGATTGGGTATCACCTGGATAAAGTTCAGGCTTATCTTCAGCTCTACGGTTTAAACTATGGAGCACTCTCTACCGGGAATGGGCAGGAAAAGTTGCTCTACGTCGATTCCGGAGTGAGCTACAACCTGGCTAATCCCGACCGTATCTCGGTCAAGGTGATCAACCCCGATCTTGCCCGCGTACGCGCTACTGTGGATGATGAGCCGATCATCGTCAGTGCCAAGCAGACCTATCATCCGGAGGATGGAGAGTGCTTCTATTTCGTCGGCTTCCACCCCACCGCTTACCTGACTCCCTTCGGCGCCCACCTTGTTTTCTGTGACATCCTAAATGAGGTTTACGGGATCGAACGAGGGAAGACGGCCCTGGTGAGGCTGGAGGACATCCATGCCTTCACCGATCCGGAAACTTTAGGTTCGATTACCGGCTACTTAGGAGATGAAAGTGTTCCCTTTACGTTGGCCTTGATTCCGGTTTACGTGGATGAAAACGGGAAAAAGACCCGCCTGAGCCAGGACAGGAAGTTTAGGATCATGGTCAAGAAGGCCCTCCTCGATGGAGGAGAGTTCGTCCTCCATGGCGATACTCATCAATACGATGGGGAAACGGCCGTGGACTATGAGTTCTGGGACGAGAAGAGGAACGCTCCCGTAGACGGCACGGAATACGCTGAAAAGCGGGTGGCTGACGGGCTGATGGAGATCGAGTTCTCTGGGCTGCGGCCCTACCTTGTTGGCTGGGAAACCCCGCATTATACCGCTGGGGAGAAAGCCTACTCCGTCTTTGAGAAACACTTCAAACTGCTCTATCAGGATCCCCACTGGGGATATGACCTGGAATTCATTCCCTATCCGGTGGAGCTCGAAAACAATCTATATGTTCCAACTGACCTAGGCTATGTGAAAGAGACTTCTCAGGACAAAGACATCAACACGATCCTGGAGAACGCCCGGCTGCTCGCCGGTTTGCAGCATGGAGCTCTCGCTTCGTTTTTCTACCATCCAGTGCTTGGGGTGGAGGGGCTCCAAAGGCTCATCGAAGGCCTGAAAGAGCAAGGCTGGACCTTCAAACCAGTCTCCTCGTTGCTGGGCAACGCTAAGTAAGACCGTGGGAGGAGGAAGCTGTGAAGACTAGCATGGCAGCGAAGCGGAGGGTCCAGTTCGTCTTTCCTGCTCAGACCATCGAGAAGGTCGATCGGTTAAAGGACCAGCTTGGTGCTTCCTCGCGCACCGAGGTGGTGAAGACCGCCATTGAGCTTCTGTGTTGGATGGCGGGGCGCCTGGAAAAAGGGGAGGAGATCGCGGCGGTCAGGGGTGCAAAGATATCGGAGACGATCGCGATTCCCGGCGCACTCTCCTCTCATTTGTCGAATAGGAAGTCGAGCCAATGACCATCTCGACCGATTTCCTCACCTATTTTTTCCTCTTTTACTGCGTTCTCTACAACCTCTTCCTCTGTCTATACTTCCTCTTTATCCAATTTCCTTTTCAAGGGAAAGATCGGGGTGATTCGAACGGTGTAGCAACAATCCAACTGGCCGAGGATTCGCCGATCATCACGGTGATGATCCCCGCGCTGAACGAGGAGAAGGTGCTGCGAAGGACGGTGCAAAGATTGCTTGCCCTCTCCTATCCTGGCAAGGTGGAGATCTTGATCATCGATGACAATAGCGATGACGACACGGTGGTGATCGCAGAGGAACTGAGCGCTTCCCATGAGAACGTCTATCTTTTGCACCGGGACCCCTATCGTGCGCGGCGAGGGAAGGGGGATGCCTTGAACCACGGCTTCTCTCATCTGTGTGCTAGCTTTGCCCAAAGAGATCTGAAAGACTGGGTGATTGGGGTTTTCGATGCCGACGGCCGCCCGGTGGAAGACGATCTATTCATCGAAGTCGGAAGGGTATTCCGCGAAGATACGGTCGCTGCTGCCCAGTGCGGGGTGCGGATCAGGAACGGCCACAATCTGCTGGCTGCTCTTCAGGACGTTGAATTTGCCACCTTCTCGTTCATCACACAGACCGTTCGCGATCGAACCTCCGGGGCAGTGGCGCTGGGAGGGAATGGACAGTTCATCCGCGCCTCTGTCCTGGAGCGAATGGGCCGAGAAGAGGGCTGCTGGGTCAATCGGGCTCTCACCGAGGATCTGGACATCGGGACCCGCATCCATTTGCGGGGCGGACGGATCAGGTTTCTTAACAGGTGGGTGGAACAGGAAGGGGTGGAGTCCTTCAAAGCGCTATTCAAACAACGTCATCGTTGGGCGTGGGGGACGTTACAGGTCTTCCTAATGGACCTTGCAAGCGGGAAAATCATGAAGGCCAGGATCTCGTTGGCCAAGAAGCTGGATCTGCACTATTACCTGAGCTTCTGGATCGTGCCTTTCGTTGTCCTCCTTTCCTTCTTCCTTTCCCTCCTTAACCTTACCGGTGCAATTAGGATCACAAACAGCTTCGGTCCAAGCTTTCTGCTCATCAACTCCTTCAGCTTCATCCCGATGATCGTCCTTGGACTGGCATGGGCGAAAGTACCCGTCTATAAGATCGTGTATCTGGTCCCATTAACGGTGATCTACGCCTATCACTGGGTCCCTGTACTCATCTGGGGTTGGGCGAGCATCCTCACGCGACGGAGATCGCATTGGGCAAAGACAAGGCGATATGCCACAGAAGAGGCGGAGCCAGATACCGTTAACGAGTTGCAGTGGGTCAAAACACGGGGATACGCGGCAAAGCCATTGGAAGAGGATAGTCATACGGCAAAGGAGCTAGTAAAATGAAATTAAGGCGAGTTTTTCTTCCTGTGTTCTTGTTACTTGTCCTTGGAATCATGGTCGATCTGGGAGCGATCGGCAAGGGGGTTGCTCAGGATTCCTCTCAGTACATGGGCCTCTCCTTCATCCTGACCGAGATGATGAACGAACAAGGGGGCATCTACACTCAATACCAGAATCTTCCCAGTCCCGGCGAAGGCCTGGCCGCGGGCCACGAGGTTTTGCTCCAGAATACCGGTCTGTTGATGCTCTACGCCGTTCAAGTAGGAGACCGACAGCTCTTCGATCAACAGGTTTACAGTGTACGAGATCAGTTTCTAGCTGAGCATGTGGGGCTACTTTACTGGAAGCTGGATGCGCAGATGCAGCCAGTGGAGAGCTCCTGGGGAACCTATTCTAACTCACCCGGGGATAGCCTGCGGGTGGTGGAGGCCCTTCTCCTGGCCAATGGTACCTGGAAAGACGATACCTATAAGCAGCTGGCCGCTAAGATCGATGCAGGGCTCAAAGGCCATAACATCGCACCAGATAAGACGCTGCGCTACTACGCCTCCTGGACCCCAAAGCTTGAGCCAGCAGGTTACGGGGACAAGGTTGTCCTGGCTCAGCTTGACTTTGCTGCTATGGCCAGACTGGCTAAACAGGATGAGTCTTGGGAGGGGATCCTTGCTGCCAACCTGGAGATAGCCCTCTCGGGGATGACGGAGCAAGGGCTGTTTAAGCAGAGTTACCTTCCTAAGCAAGATAAGTATGAACAGGGCGACGGGAGCATGATCCAGATGAGCGAAGTTGCGTATCACCTTGCTATCTATGGTCGCAGCCTCGGTGACCCGGCGGCCACGGACGGGGCGCGACGATTCCTTGACTTCGCCAAAGAGGAATATGAGGCGAAGGGGAAGATATGTGGACGCTACGATCCTGAGACCGGCGCTCCCCTCACGACCTGGGAGAACATCGCCGTCTATGCGCTGATCGCCCGAGTTGCACTGGCGCTTGAAGATCCTTCGTTTGCCGAGAAGATCGTCTCAGAGAAGATCCTGCCCGGCCAGCAACTGGATCCGAAATCTCCTGTTTATGGGGCATTTACCGCTCGATTGGACGACGCCTATGCCGTTGACACCATCGAGGCCATCTTGACCCTTGCCAAGCATGGACGTTCCGAGGCTACGGTGGAGGAGGGGCCCATCCATGCTGTCTGGTATCTCAATTGGCAGAAGGATGGTTATCTCCAAAGCAGCGTTGTAGATGATCTGCGTGAGATCCGTGCAAGGCTCTGTCCAAACTACATCGGCCTTTTCGCCATCACTTATCAAGAAAAGAAGACCTCCTCAGACCCCCATCGCGATCCTGCAAGGACGGCAAGCGATGAATCGCTTCGCTACGTGATTTCACAGATCCATCGCCTGGGGATGGGGGTGATCCTCCTCACTCCCCTATTTCCGGACGATGGAACCTGGGAGGGGGCAATCAGGCCCGAAGATGTCGATGGATGGTTCGACCACTGGCGGGAGATCCTCCTTCATTATGCTGAGCTGGCCAAAGAGACGCGCGTGGAAATCCTTCTCCTGGGATCGGAGCTCGTTACCCTGCGAGACCAAACGGATCAATGGAACAGGTTGATCGTTGCTATTCGCAGTCGCTATCACGGTAAGCTCAGCTACTCGGTCAACTTTTGGGCCAACCGCAAGGAGTATCAGCAGGTTCTGGAGATGGCTCAATGGAGGCACATGGATTACATCGGGGTCACTGGCTACTTCGAGCTCACCAACAAGGTCGACCCCACGATAAAGCAGCTGGAGGCGGCTTGGCATCACGATCGCAACGGCCAGGATGTCGTGACTGACTTGGAGGAACTGAGTAACAAGTACAAGAAACCGATCGTCTTTTGGGAGATCGCCTACCAGAGCAAGGACGGGACCAATATCTATCCCTGGAACTACCCCCGTCCGGGCGAGGCGGACCAGGGAGAGCAAGCCGATTGCTGGGCCGCCTTTCTGCACGTGTTTACCAACATTCAGTCGTTCAAGGGATATGGAGTCTATGCGGAACGGGTGGGGTTACCCACGGTGCCCAAGATGTACGGAGTGATGGGCAAGCTGGCAGAAGAAGTGTTGGGAAAGGACTGTGGCAAATAAAGCTGTGAAAACGGTTACATTAAGCGATCTGGGTAGATATCCTTCATGGAACTACCAAGAATCGCCAGAATGCCCTGCCCGCAAGGGCCGGGATGAATGGCGAGCGGGTTCAAAGGGATGCAATCCCCCTAGACAGAGTTCCCGAAGGTGTTGTAGACCCCTTGGGTCAAGAGAGTGGTTAATGCCTCGTCTGCAAAGTGCCCCTCTCCGAAACGTCGAAGATGCGAAGAGAGGGGCTTCACCGAGCACCACGCGGCACCCCGATAATGTCATCGCCGAACTTGATGAGCTGACATCGATCATCGAACCAGACATCCCTCTTGAGATGGCCCGTTGGGACAATGCGTGCGGAGGCTCTGTCGACGAATGGAAAGCAAGTGCGTTCACTGCAAAACGATGAAGATTCTAACGATTTTCGGCACAAGACCAGAAGCGATCAAGCTTGCCCCATTGATCAAGGAACTACAGAAGCAAAAAGCGGTGACATCACGCGTGTGCGTGACAGCTCAACATCGGGAGATGCTCGATCAAGTCCTACAGCTATTTAAGATCAAATGTGACTGGGACCTTGATCTTATGCGTAAGGATCAGAGCCTGTTTGACATCACAGCGCGTGCCCTCCAATCGCTGGAACGGGTATTGAAGGAAGAGAGACCAGACATCGTATTAGTGCAGGGGGATACGACGACGGCCTTTGTGGCAAGCCTGGCCGCTTATTACTTGAAGATCAAGATCGGCCATGTTGAGGCAGGCCTGCGTACCGCGGATAAGTTCAACCCGTTTCCTGAAGAGATCAACCGCAGGCTTGCGGATGTCTTGGCTGATCTCTGGTTTGCGCCGACGGAAAAGGCGAAAGAAAATCTGCTTCAGGAAGGATTCCCTCCGGGGAGGATCTTCGTTACGGGGAATACAGTAATCGATGCCCTTTTCTTGATCCTGCGTCAGGAATCTCGAGCTAAGAACCAGTTAGTTCTAAGCGACTTTGGCCTGTCGACTGATGACTCTCGCCTCATCTTGGTTACCGGCCACCGGCGGGAGAGTTTTGGAAAAGGCTTTGAGCAAATCTGCTATGGCTTGAAGAAGATAGCTGAACGCAACAACGATATTCAGATTGTCTATCCGGTTCATCTCAATCCCCATGTGAGGGATCCGGTGCACCGGATCCTGGGTGATGTTGCGAATATTCACCTTATCGAGCCTCTTGATTATGCTCGGTTCGCATTCCTGATGAGCCAATGCTATCTGATCCTAACTGACTCCGGTGGAATTCAAGAGGAGGCTCCAGCACTGGGAAAACCGGTGCTAGTTATGCGTGACAAGACGGAACGACCGGAGGCAATCGAAGCAGGCACAGCTAAGTTGGTCGGTACGAACAGCGAGCGCATCTTCTTGGAATCTCAAAAGCTGCTAGATGATCATATTAAATATAAACAGATGGCAAGGAGAGCAAACCCCTTTGGAGATGGACGAGCAGCCAAGCGAATTGTTGGCATCCTTTTGGGGGAAGATGAAGCGAAAGAATGACTGATGATAATCTATATATGTTGCATGCAACAAAAGGAACTGGTGGTACAAAATGCGAACTTCAGTGACTGCGTTCACTCTGCACTTCCATACCAAGACCAACCAGTAGCTTCCGACCTCGTTTGCGTTCAGCTCACACATGAGATCGCATCCGACCACGATCGGGTTGTCCCGATAGGTTGCGGCGATTTAGCGCCACATGTCAGCCCACGACGCCTGCGCCGCCGCGTCCTCCCTCATGCGGTTGTGTAGTAGGAAAATAAGAACCAACCTTCGTTTGAATCGCTCTCCTCCTCTTCCCAGAATGCCCAGAACTCGCTTCGTCCGGGACCTGTGCGGAAGGTTGATCACTGCAAACATGTCTGCCTTCTGAACCATCGAAAGCACCCGGCCAAGATCATCTTGCACTGCGCGATCGAGCCGGTAAGGCGGGCTTTCAGTAAACAGACCGGGGCAGGAGATGTCGCGTAATTCGCCCTCAAGCCAGCAAGACGGTTGAAGTCAAGTTGAGTGTACGGTGGGCCAACTGGGCGGGGCCCATGAACGTCGCCCCAGCGAGTGGAGGATGGACCCGCCGTCGGTAGGTATTTACCCCACGCAGGTGCGGTCCCATTGCCACGTTCCGCAAGTCGATCTTCTTAGTGCCAGTCTCTAAAATACCGAGGAAAACACAGAACGCCAAGACGACACCTATCATGATCAGCGGCTGTTTCATACCAGCCTTATCATACTATGATCCAAGCTAAGCACAAAGAGTATTCCTGCCGTGAACCTCACCACACCCGCTTCGTGTGAGACGAACTGACGAGAAGGCAACATGACCCCTCCCTGCCTACGGCCTTTCGTTAAGATGAACATCGGTCGCGTTCGGTCTGGTCGTTGAACGGTTTGACATTCCTCGGTGAGGTCCCAGATTCGGTGCCGTCACAGTATGCATATCACGGAAATCGGTCAGCGTCGCGCCAGAACAAGATACCCCGGATGCTTCTCAACAGTGATCAATTTACACTCTTTGTTCTGCTACCTTCTGGCTATGATGAATACGAAGCGAATGATTCTGTGCAGCTTGTTGGTTGTACTCACAGTGTCGATCGGCATTGTGGGCTCTAGCGGATACTCCGGTTGCAAGCAATGATAGCGTGAGCACCGCTGAAGACTCGCTGGTCACGTTCTCTGTCCTTGCAAACGATACCGGTCTTACCGACACGCCGATTACCGTTACGATCATCACGGGCCCGAGCGCGGGGGCAGCTCATGTGAACGTGAACAACACGATCACCTATGAGCCGATCATCAACTTCAACGGGACGGATACCATTACCTATCAAGTTGAAGATGCTGATCACCAAACATCGACCGCGCAGGTCACCATCACCGTCGTTTCGGTCAACGATACCCCGGTGCTGGAGGAGAATTTGTTCGCCACCGAGACCGACACTCCCGTTACCATCACGCTGCGTGCGACCGATCCGGAGCTTGATCCGTTTTACCCACAGGATGATCCGCTCACGTTTGCAATTGTCGATAAACCGAAACACGGAACTCTCGATGGAGACCTAACGCAGATCACCTACGAGTCACCACACACAGCAATTGTTAAGCTTACCTATACACCGGATACAGGGTTCTCCAGAAATGACGCCATCACCTTCTCCGTTACCGATGTCGGAGGTGCCGTTGGCACGGCACAGATTCTTGTCAAGGTGGGCGTAAACCCCGAGGTGGGCCTACTTTCCGGCAGGTGGACAGGAGCGTTCACCTTCGATGGGCAGTCCTTTTCCTTCACCGCGTTTAGCACGAGCATCGTCGCCGTCTATCAGATTGGATCATTCCGCACGCAAGCTACGGCTAGCTGGTCGATGGACTTCTTCACTTCCTTCAACGTCAACACGAGCTTTCCCTTGGGGGGAGCTATCGATCACGTCCAGTATGTTGTTCAACCCGATGGGGCCCGATTACTTCCGCTACTGGCAGACGACTACTCGCTCTACCATCTTTGATTTCAATCTGTCAAACACATTCTACCTTGCCGCCAATCAGACCGATTCCTACAACCTCTTCGTTGGCACGTGGCAGGTGGATAAGATGTCCGTCACCAGCACCACGCGCCTCACCGGGCTTAACTTCTGCTTTGCAAGCGAGGACATAACGGCGCGCTGGGCGTGGGCGAATTGTGATATCGACACCGACGCGCATCTTTCCATCACCCAACAGGGGTTCAATTACTTCTCGTTCACCATACGCGATATCCCCCTCCTCTCTCAGGATACGATCGGTATCGGGATCTTCCTTCGCGTGGAGACGACCTTCTCTCTGACAAGCAAAGATCTGGATGCGACGATCTACTGCCAGTCCGACTGGTTCGACTGCTTCCGTGTGTTGTGCGAGGTTATCGGCGGAGACGGGCTGAGCACCAACGGTGTCTCCATATACGGCCTACAGTTCCAGACCACCTTCCCCGGAGGGGTGAGCGTGCGCACCGATACATCGTTCTCGGAGGAGAAGAACGCGTCCCTCACCGGCTACTCCGATTACTTTGAGCGCTTCCGCCTGTCGGGGCCAACAGAATCCTGTTGTGGATCGCCAGGTAGATGGCAGATTCGCACCTACTTCCAGTCCACGAGCACGACCCTCTTCGATTGGGGGATGACGTCGATTAGCGCCACAGAGGTCCTGACAGACGCCGTTCGATTCTCGATCGGACTCAACTTCCGTGCTGCAGCCCCCATCTGGCAGATAACGATCGGATGGCAGGTCAACTGGTAACATCAATTGGTAAATATCGTGTTGGTAAACGGGCCAACTATCAGCAACACCGATAGTTGGCCCGTTTTAAACATGCTCAGTTTGTTTCTGTGAATCTACCCTCAGCAAGGTCGAGTATTGAATCTGCCACAAACCGCGGGGCCGCGCTAGCTACTATCATCTCCTCACTTCGTGTGACGCCGGTTAAGACAATCGCACTGTCGATCGCCGCCTCGCGCGCTCCGAGAATGTCCGTTTCCATACGGTCGCCGATCATCAGCGCCTCCTCTCGCTCACAGTCCGCGGTCTCGAGTGCGATCTCAAATGCAATCTTGGATGGCTTGCCTACGACGATCGTCGGGGGATAGCCCATCCCGGTAAGGGCGCCGACGGTCGCCCCTGCCCCTGGTCGGGGGCCATCTGCTGTGGGAAAGGTGCGATCCTCGTTTGTCGCCAGTAGTCGGCCACCGGATGAGAGGGCGAGGAGGGCTTTAGCAAGCTTATCGTAGTTGAGATCGCGGTCCATGCCAGCAACGACCCATTCCGCTTCCTGTGGGGATACGAGTTTGTGCCCCGCCGAGGCCAACTCCAAGTCCAACCCCTCCTCTCCCAGCGGCCATACACGCACCGATCCGTAGTGCTCACTCAGGTACGCCCCGGCGATGAACGCGCTGGAGACGATCTCTTCTGCTCTGAGCGAAAAGCCACTCCTACGCAGATTCAATGCCACCTGCTCGCGGCTGCGCGTTGAGTTATTCGTGAGAAGGAGCACCCGCCCCATCTTCTGCAGTTTCGCTAGTCCCTCAACTGCCCCGGGGACCACTTCACCGCCGCGCACGAGGACGCCATCTACATCAATGAGAAAGACACGATAAGAACGAAGCGTTTCATTTTTCATATCCAGATAGTACGCAAGAAGTGCTCGCGCTTGCACCTATGAGACAGCGAGCAACAGGAACGTGACAAAGAACATGGAAAGGATCGTGAGAATCGCCTGTTCAAGGCGAAATATCCGCTGCGGTAGATGCACCCGCTTCAATCGAAGGAAAAGATGGATGAGAAACCCCGCACCGATGATCGCCAGACTCTCAATAACCTGGATCAGGCCGAGTGAAGAGAGGACCTGAGCGCGGGAAACGAACAGGAACGCGAGCGGGAGAAACACCAGGATCGGTAGTGTGAGGATGCCATACGACACAATCCTCTCCCACGCATCGCTTCCTTTATGTCGCAGGTCGAAGAACGGAGTGAGCTTGGAAAATGCGATCGCAGTCCCCAGGGACATAAAGATCAAGAGGAGGTGAATGGGCAGGGCATGTACACCGACGTTGAGCAGCCCCTTGGCGCAGAACCCGGCTAGCGGAGGAAGACCGATGATCGCCAGCGTGCCGATAAGAAGAGCGATGCGTGTCACGCGGGGAATCTTCTCCTTCAACACGATCTGCTGCGGGATGAACGCACTTCCGGTCGTATGCACGACTTGCCCCGCGGCAAGAAAGAGCAGTCCCTTGAACAGGCCGTGGGCGATGGCGTAAGCGACGCTGCCGGCTATCGCCAGCGGCGTGCCGATCCCGATCCCGATGAGCAGATAGCCAACTTGCGAGAGGGAGGAAAAGGCTAGCAACCGCTTCAACTCGACGGTGAACATGGCATACACCGCACCCACGATCCCGGTCAGCCCTCCCATAACGATTAAGGGAAGCGATATGTCCATAACCCTCGACAGGCGGAACAGGACGACGACTCCCATATTGACTACCAATCCGGAGAGAAGAGCCGAAACCGCGGGCGAGGCGCTGGCGTACGCAGCAGGGAGCCACAACGAGAAGACGAACACGCCCGCCTTGATTGAGACACCCACAACAAGGAGCGTAGAGGCGGCAATCAACCACATCTGATCGTGCATCCCAGCAATTCGCTCGGCGAGGAGTGTGAGATTGAGCGTTCCCGTGTGGTAGTAGATGATCCCCACCCCGAATAGGTACATCGCCATCCCGAGTGCAGCGAGGATCAGGTAGTTCAGGCTCGCCCATATCTGCTGAGCCTTTCGTTCGTAACCGACGAGGAGGAAGCTCACCAGCGTTAGAAGCTCGATGATAACGTAGATGTTGAACAGATCCCTGGAGAATACGAGGGCGAACACGGAGGCAAGAAGAAAGTGAATGAGAACGTAGAAGTACGGACGCAGCCGTTCCCGCCACAGGTACAAAGTCACCGCCAGGGTGAGAACAATGGCGAGTGCGGAGAAGGCAAGACTGATCTTATCGGCTGAAAGCTCGATTCCCAGGCTTCGGCTCCAGCCTCCGAGGACGATGGAGGCCGTCCCTTGCCCGGCCACGCGCGACCACAGCGATCCGACGAGTGCGGCATCGATAAGAAGCGCCAGCGGAACGAGGCGGCGCGCTCCACGCTGCCAGAGAAGGCTTACCACACCGAACAGAAAGTGACCGAGGGGCAGGAAAACGACCATCATGACCGCTTCTCCTTTCCAACTTCGCGGGCGATCCGAACCGAGTCCGTGGTGTGATAGCGCTCGACGAGGAGCATCACAAACACGAGAGCCAGCGCGAGGAGAGCAAAATTGATCACGATCGCGGATATAACAAGCGCCTGTGGGAGGGGATCAACGTAATTAGCCGCCGGGCCGTGCACGATCGGAGCTATCCCATCGTTCTGTGCATTGAGCGAAACGAGGAACAGGACACTGCTGCTGTCGATCAATCCGAGCGCGAGCAGCTTGATCACCAGATCTCGACGAACGATGAGTGCGAACACTCCGATCCCGAACAGGACTATGGCGATCGTTATACCGTTTATTGATTCCATCAGATTTCCCCTCTGTGGTGTATGAACGAGTAGATGACGACCCAGGTGCCGATGAACACCTTGGTCCCGATTAGCACGTTGTAGATCGGGATCGTTCCGCCGCTGAGCAGCGTACCTACCTGGCCCGATGGGAGGAGATCGGTCAGCGGTGTGTACCCGAAGAAGATAGGAGCGAGGGTAAACAGGACGATCACTAGGAGGATCCCCCATTCGATTTGCTCGACGATCTGCTCGTGGAACCTCCGCGCTACCACCTCGGCCCCCAGTGCGGCAGCGCACAGAAGAAGCCCGGTCCCTCCGACCGCTCCTCCGCTGAACCCGCCGCCGGGAGACAGGTGCCCAAAGACGATCAGATACAGACCGATCATGATTATCGGACCGAACAATAGGTCAGCGGCGATTCGCACTACCGGCGATTCCGCAATCCTTGCTACAGTTGGTTTCTTGCTCTCATCGGCGTTCAGATAGAAGCGCACGCCCAGAACAGCCATGGAGAAGATCAGAAGTTCGAACAGCGAATCGTACAGGCGGTAGTTGAGATAAATCCCGCTCACCAGGTTTACCGCACCGGTCTCAGAAGCCCCCACACGCAGGTACGGGTTTTCCGTGCCTCCTCTCGTTCTCTGACAGTCCGATGTTAGAAATAGGAGAGCGCATAGGCCCGACACCAACAGGAGTGCAAGAACAACAATTGCTGTACGACTCATGATAAGTGCCTCCCGATGAGCCTTTTCATCTTGCCACTGTTAGAGAGGTCTTCCAGGTACGCATTCATCTGCATGAGAAGCTCCGGCTGATCCGGGGAGACGAGAAAGCAGTACGAGAAGTCTCCTTCAATTCGTTCCACATCGTAGTTCGACAGGTTGAGACGGGAGGCGCCGAGGAAACGCGCCAGGTCGAGCGTGATGGAGAGCGGCCTGTGATCGCGGATCGCCTCCAGCGTGTCCTCGAAGTACTCCTCGTGCACACGGTGTTTGAGATCATGCATCTCCCCGCCGGAGACGCGGTACAGAGCAGAGGGGAGGAATCCCGCTGTGATCAATGCTGCCTTGTGTTGCACCTGCCTGATGATCCCACCGGCGCCGATATCCGCCTCCCCGCGGCCAAGAGCAGCACCCACGTCACCTCGAGGAACGATGCGTACGACAAGATCGAGGCCAAGTTCGCGGGCAAATCCGGATAGAATCTCCTGCTCCAACCCAACGATCTCCCCTCCTTCGCGGGAGATAAGCCGCGGCGCCTCATCGCACACGACAACCAGCCGACCAGTCTTGCGTATGGCAAGGACGTAGGTGAACGTGACGAGCGCCGCACCGATCGCCGTCTCCGTTATCGCCACGTCCGGGGCGTGAGCGAATAGATACGTGGCGGCAAGGACAAGGCTGAATAGCCCCATTCCCATTACTGCCGTTAGGCGCCGTCGCTGCGACAGGGAAAAGACCGCCAGAGCGGGGAGAAGAAGGAGGAGGACTGCGCGTGTCACCTTACATCATCCCCCGCTCCGTGTCTCCTCACAAACGCGCTCTTGGCGATGCTGTGGGTAATGACCGGATTCGTCAGCAGGAGAAGTAGCAACAGGAGCCCCAGCTTCAGGTCATCGCTTGACAACCCGTTTCGAACTATGAGTCCAATCAGAATCAAGCCAAGGCCGGCGTTGTCCGAAACGCCGCTTGCCTGCAAGCGAGAATAGACATCACGAAAGCGAAGGATACCGATCGTTCCTATCACGACGAACAGCAAACCGAGCCCGATCAACACATCGCTGATCATCGATGCCCCCCTCCCCGCTCCATAAACCGCGCGAGGATGACCACCCCGAGGAAGCTCAGCGCAGCATAGACGATCGTCGCATCGAGGTAAGAATGGCGGCCGCTGATCACGGAGATAAGAGCCAGGAGCACGAAGATGCGGTTGCTCGCGGCGTTGTACGCCAACAGGCGATCCCAGGCGTGTGGACCACGTACCAACAGATACAACACGGCGATGAGGGACAACAATAGCAGAGACTCAGCGATCAACATTCTTTCCTCCGCTGAAAATGGGCAGCAGCCTTTGCTCCAGCGACTCCTTGATCGCCCGCCAATCGCCCTTATGTCCACGCGCACGCAGCCAGTGCACGTAAAGCATATCGTCCTCCAACAGAAGAGAGATCGTGGACGGAGTGAATGTAATCGAGTTTAGAAGGATGAACTGCCCGATGGGGTCCTCAACGCGCATCGGTAAGGCGACGATCCGACCCTCTTCTCTTCCACTCAGTATGAGCCCGCATGTGTACAGAGTCGAGGAGGCGAATCTCCAGGAGAGAACAAAGACGAACAGGACAAGTAGATGAAGGCGGCCAAGCAGCCTCGTGAACGATGGGATGTGAATCGAGGGGAAGAGGTGGTGCTGAAGGAGCGTAATTCCGGCCGCCCCGACAACCCCAATTGAGATACTGATAATGTTGGTACTCTGCGTCAGCGCGATCCACACAAAGACCAACAGCAAGAATAGCGTGCTCATTCTTTTCCCCTCCGCAGGCAATTGACGTCACTCTATGATGACAGCCATGGGATGATATGGCAAGACGCGATGTAGCTACACACTTACCTACAACAATCTGAACGCGGAGACTGCAAGCTTGACAGCATGCCGCCAGAGTTATATGATGGAACGACTGTAATCATGCCTATTTGATATGCTGCACTCGCTGGCGTTTGAAGATACCAATTCCGATAGGAGGTGGCCGTTATGGCGACTTGGAAACGGTATATTGGAGTGTTGGCATTGGGGCTGGTGCTCGTCGGCATCTGCAGTATCGGCATGGCGCAGACAAGCGACTCGGTCAACTTCGGCAGTGTCCCCGTTGGGCAGACAGGAACCGCAACCTACACATTCAAAATTCTAGAGGCAAGTGAGACCTCAGCAACGGTTAAGATCCTGCCGCCCAGTACGCCGTTTGGGCTTCAAGATGCGCCGAGCGGCTCATTCACCCTCGCTCCCGGGCAATCGATCACGTTCACTGTTACGTTCACTCCTGCTGCCGCCGGCGACTACACGGGAAGCTTCACTATAACCGCGCAAGGCGGCTACCCGGTGGAGGAGAAGACAACGACCGTCTACCTTACCGGGCACGGCGGTTCAGGTGGGGAAACTCCGCCGCCAACAGAGGCCCCTCCCACAACGGGGATCACCATCCCCTTTCCTCTACTGCCACCTACGGCACAAGCGCCAACAGGCGCTGTTCCAGGGACAACGGATGATAAAGGCAAGTTCAAAGTGTCGCTATCGCCAACCACAACGGTTGCTGGCCATCTTACACTTTGCGACAGCGGTAAACCGCTAGCCAATCAACCATTTCAACTGGCGAAGACTGATGCGGGATATGAAGTCGCCGCGCCTGGATACTCTATCGTTACCGCTCCAGTTGCCAGCAAGATGACATTCATGGGGCTGTCCAGCGTCGATCTGGGAGTCATCTGTCTAACGCAAGCCGAGAAGGAGCCTATTCCTTGCGATTGTGCGCGTTTGCCAGTGAACAAGGAGTGTGAGGAGTTCTCCATACAGTACTACATCGAGATTCCTAAGGGCTGTAGCCCGACCACGATGAGCCTTGTCGATAGCACGAGCGGAGCCGCCCTGTGGGATAGGATCGTTTGGTCTGAGGAGGAGTTCAACTCGCTGAGCACGTCGGGGCAAAGAGACGTTTTGGCGAATCGTTCGATCGTCGGTGTGGAGAGCAACCGGGTTTACGAGTACCAAGGATCGGGATTAGCCAGCAACACGAGGATAACCATCGCGCAACGTGAGGGAAATCCAAATAAATGGATCTTTGAGTTGTCGTCATGCTGTCACACCATCCCCACATTGAAGATCGGCTTGCGCTGCCCGGGCAAACGATTCACCGTACTTAAGATTGGCCTGACGTTCGACGCGCACAATCAATACCAGGTGTTAGGACAAGTCCTTGTCGGAAACAGCATGAAGAAGCTGACACTGGATAACTACAACTCGTTCTTCGATGATTGCAACGTTTCCTACTGCGATGCCAACGATCGCTCCGATCCTAACTCTCTTGGCTCCAACGGGAGAATCCTCCTGCAGATGGCTCCAAGCTCTTCTTGCAAGTTTGATCTAGCTGCATTCCGAAAGGAGCTGTACGAAAGGCTGAAAACAAGTGGTTGCCATTGCGAAATCCCTGAATTGGACAACCGTGACGGTTCGCTGAGGGGATGGATCTACACCAACCGTTGCACACCGCAGGTTGTAACCTGCATCAGAGATGTTCTGAGCCACTACACAGATTGCAAAGAGGTGTACTGGATCGGTCGCCAGATCGATATCAGGACGAAGAGATAAACAGGTGAAACAGCATTGGGTGAAAGCGCCGGTAAAAACCGGCATGGAGGAGGTGGTGAAAGTCCACCACGTAGTAAGGCGTAGCGAGCCGCTACGGACCCGAGTCATGCGTCGGCTACCCGTAAGGGGGCGGCGAAGCGTTGGCG
>CAJVYM010000023.1 GCA_913009415.1 uncultured bacterium | reverse complement strand
CGATCGCTGCGATCATCGGCCTGGAAGGGGCTGACCCGCTCGAAGGTTTGGCGGAGAACCTGCGCCACTTTCACGAGCTTGGTGTACGGGACATCATCCCCGCTTGGCAGGACAACCCGTTCTCCGGGACGGCGTTTGGCAGCAATACCCCGCTGACCGAAGAAGGAAAGAAGCTGATCGAACTTGCCGAGGAACTGCATGTGATGGTCGACGTTTCGCACCTCTCCGATGCGGCCTTCACCGATGTCTGCGCCATGGCCAAGCGCCCGTTCATCGCCAGCCACTCCAACTGCCGCGCACTCTGTCCGACGTTGCGCAACCTGACCGACGACATGATAAAAGAGCTGGCGAATCGCGGTGGCGTGATGGGAATCAACCTATCACCCTCCTTCCTCGACCCGGACTACCATGCGCAGGCCTTCCCGCGTTGGCAGCACGCCCTTGAACCGGATACTACGCAGGAGGAGAAGGAGAGGCTGCGGGCGGAAGTCAATGCTCTTCCCCGTCCGTCGATCGATTGGATCGTGCGTCACGTGCTGCACGCGATTGATGTCGGTGGGGAAGACGTGATCGGTCTTGGCGGAGATCTTGATGGGATCAGCAATACACCAGAGGGGATCGATACGATCGCAGATTATGTCAAGATCCCGGACCTCCTCCTTACTGCCGGGCTCAGCACCGCCCAGGTGGAGAAGGTCTGTTATGCCAACTTCGAGCGCGTGTTCACTGAGGTGCTTTAGTGACAGTTTACCCCAATACTGCTCACTTAGGCTTTACTTCTGTCTGTGGATGTGCCATCTTTTCAAGCAAGGGGGGTAACAGATGGCACGCACAGCAGCAGAACTTCCAAAAGGGACACGAATAACAGACTACATTAGTTTAGGGGTTATCACGAGGACGTTTCCGATCGAGGAGATCGAGCAAGTACTGGAAGAGACAGGGAAGAGGAGCAAGAGGCAGCGAGATCTGCCAGCGCATGTGGTGGTTTACTATTGTGTTGCGTTGGCGTTGTATATGCAGGTATCATGCAGAGAGGTATTGCGATGCTTGCTGGAAGGGGTTCGCTGGCTGATGGGGCCGGGGACACCGCTCAAAGTGACGGGGCGGGCGGGGATCTCCCAGGCGCGGGCGCGAGTGGGCAGCGAGCCGGTGAAACGGCTTCATGACAGGATAGTTGCCCCTATTGGAGTGCGTGGTCTGGAGAAGACAACGCAAGGGACTTGGTATCGGAAGTGGCGGGTTGTTTCGATCGATGGCAGTACGTTAGACATTGCCGACACAGAACAGAACGCAGCTGCGTATGGCCGGCCCGGCGCTAGTCGTGGTGAAAGCGCCTTTCCGCAGATTCGATTTGTATCGTTAGTGGAGAATGGAACCCATGTGCTATTTGGATCCCAAATAGCAGGCTACCATACAGGCGAAGCCACCTTAAGCAAACAGGTCGTCCAACATTTGCGACCGTCAATGGTGTGTCTTGCTGACCGAAATTTCTTCAGCTACGGACTCTGGAAGAAGTCTAAAGAGACGGGAGCGGATCTTCTTTGGCGCGTAAAGAAGAACCTGACACTACCGTGTTTCAAACGTTTCCGCGATGGGTCTTACCTGAGCAAGATATACCCCTCGGCCAAAGACCGTCGTCACGATGCTAATGGAATCTCTGTGCGGGTTATCGAGTATACGCTCAAAGACGTACCGGATGCAGAACCTGTTTATCGAGTCATTACCACCATCCTAGAGCCGCAAGAAGGGCCAGCAAAGGAGTTGGCCATACTCTATCACGATCGATGGGAGATCGAGAACGCCTTTGATGAGTTCAAAACACATCTGCGTGGGAAGCGGATTGTCTTACGCAGCAAGCGGCCTGACCTGGTGCGCCAGGAGTTCTATGGATTCATGATGGCACATTTTGCAGTGCGCGGACTTATGCACGAAGCCGCACTGAAAGCCAGCGCGGATCCTGATCGATTATCTTATGTACATGCTGTACGAGTTATTCGACGAAAACTTGCCCCTTTCGTCGCTTCCCCCCCCCTCAGGAGAGGGAAGCACTTCATGCAAGCGTTCTTGACGAGATACTGGAAGAACGAGTGGCCCCACGACTGGGTCGGCGCAACCCGCGCGCGGTCAAACGAAAGGTCTTCAAGTGGCCGACTCGATCACGCCAGCCACGGTCATCTGTACAAAACGGCATCAAGTATCTGGTTGAGATACTTAAGTGAGCAGTATTGGGATAAGCCCGCCATCGTTGCGAATCTGAAACCGCCGCCCTTCCACGACCGCTGTGCACGAGACCGTAGTCCCGTTAAATGCAAGGATTACCGTGCCTGTTGAGGGTGATGTAACATGGCCGACCCATATCCAGCCCTCCGCCGGGTTCCCTTCCAGGCGATCCAGTGCAGCCAGAACCACCATGTCATCGAACAGGTTCAACAACACGGTGGAAGCCGGGACCAAGCGGCCATCTGGTGCTATGGTTCCCAATTGGGATGTCTCTACGGTGATGAAGCGAAACCGTGCGACCCCGTGCACACCTGCCAATGCCAGGCTCCCTTGTTCGCTGGGAACTGAGCGAAACAGAGCCTCATTCTCCATGAGGCCTTGCGTGAAGGCACAGGCCGACGCAAACAGCAACACCGTAACTGATAACGCAAGCATTCTAACTCTCATCTTGCCTCCTCCTTTCGAATCACGACTCCACGTTGCATCGGTCCTGCCGGCAGAATCAGTGTACAGCCTAGATGCGGAGAAAACAAAAAGGGGAATATCCTCAAATCAAACTCTTGGTATCTATCCATTGAGCTCGGCATCCAACATTAACTTGTGTACCATGTACATCAAGGTTGGAAAAGCCATCTTACGCTGGCGTAGGAACTTGCCTCCGACGTCCGTTAGGATCTGTGCCCGACGGCAGAAAGCAAATGACAACGGGCCTGTAGATGGCGACTTCTCGCGTTATAATTATAGTGTTAGTTCATCTAAGAGGAGGAAGATATGAAACACATCAGTGTTGTATTAGTTAGTGTACTGTTTATCGGGTTGTGGTTGGGGGTTGTTGTATCTGGAGCAGACGTGCCACCTGGATTTGGTGAAGGAGCGGCCTTTTCCTATGGTATTGGGGCATCTGCTATTGCCCTTGGAGGAGCTTTCGTAGCGGTTGGAGATGATGCTTCAGGCAGCTATTGGAACCCTGCCTGTACAGGATCAGTTAGGGGGTATCACCTGGGAGGGACGTATATTCCAGGAGGGATCTCCAGTGTTTCTGGCTTGAATGCTGCATTCCAGTCAGTTAGCTTGTCGGCGACACCTGTCCAGACCGGTAGCCTTTCGGGCCTAGGTCTTGGAATTACTTGGGCGAACTATTCGATCTCTGGTTCCCTCGGCGATAGTGCTGGCATGTTGTCTGACAGTAGTTCTAGGTTCTTATTTTCACTGGGATGGAAGGTTAGATTGAGCAATTGGAACCTAGCAGCAGGAGTGAATGTGAAATACTACGTGCATGCCACGCGGGCTGGAGCAGAAGCCGGGGTAGCAAATGGATTCGGGTTTGATGTTGGTGTGCTGGTACAAGGAAGTGTGGCAGATGTTCCTATTTCATTTGGCCTTGTTTCTTTAGATACCAATGAGACAGTTTTGAAATGGCATGGAACGCGTGGTGAACCATTGGCTTATGTCCCATGGGTTATCAAAGGCGGAGTGGCGGTGCGGTTGCTGGATGGGAAAGTATCCTTGAGCGGTGATCTCGAGTATCCTATACCGTATTTCCGCGCAGGTGTCTCTGGTTTTTCCGAACCAAGTCGGGTGCATCTGGGAATAGAAGCGGCTCCAATTGAGCAGTTTGTTCTGCGTGCTGGTATTATCGTCTCTAAGGATGGAGTAACGGCATTGAGCGTCGGTGTTGGCCTCACTCCTTGGAAGGGAATTGTTGTGGATTATGCATATCTGCATAAACAAGGACGAATCGGTGGAGATGTGCACGTATTCTCGGCTGAATTCTCCTTTTCAACACTCGGTAAATAGCAAGAAGTAATGGGGTGAGCTTTCGATCAGCGCCCCAAACAGAGGTTTTTAGATTGGATAGAGCTAAAGAATCGGCTAGTGTTCTGCGCTAGTCGATTCTTAGTTCTCGTAGCAAGTTACATTTGACCCCCGCGCGATGCATCGCTGTAACTTTTACGGAGGATAGATCTATGGCAGAGCAACACAACGAGCTGGCAACGAAAAAGGGCCTCGATCAACTGAAGCAGGAGCTTATTGTAAAGATTGATGTCAACGCAGAGAAGATCGATGCGAACACTACGAGCATCAGCAGGCTTACCGCGCAGGTCATTGAAAACCATGAAGACATAGGTAAGATGCTGACCAGAGAGGAGCACAAGAAAGACTACAATGAACTCTTGCGTGGGCAGGATGAGATGATGGTGGTTCTGCTACGCATAGATCAGGAAAGAGCAGCAACGAACGCTCGGATTGATCGGGTGGAGAGTGATATACAAGAGCTGAAGTCCAGATAAGAAGGACGGTAAATCAGTTATGATGCTCATCAATCACGAGTTTCTCCTATAGATGCTGGTCGAAGCCTTTGCCTATACTTTGATGGTTCCTCGCTGTTTCATGTGGGTAATCTGACCGGGAGTTTACCGGCAATGAGGTAGGCCATTGTGATCAAGTTCCTCGTAGTACGGTACCCGCGCGTGCTTTAGCCTTTGCCGCCTGAATGAGGCTATTGATGCCTTCTAAGAATCCCGTACTGAGGTGGCTTGTAAACCAATTGAGAATTTCATTCCATTGCCTTTGCTGCCTCAATCACCGGCTGAAGACGACTGCGTGTAGCCCAGAAGTACCACCGCTTAAGAAACGCTTCTCCTGCTTGTCTGTCCGGGTGGTTGAAGAACTCTTGCAGGCCAAGCTTGTACGGTACGCCCGCCCTGTCTTCAACTTGTGCTGGCTCAGATGGGCCAGCTTGGCCTGTTGATGTGGGGTTAACTTGCGTGGGTTCTTCAACCATAGATATCTCGTCTTCTTGAGTACCTCTGTTGTCTTTGCCTCTTGACGCCGCACTCTGTCTAGTGCCTCCTGCAGCAGCTTCATGATGTGAAACCGATCAAACGTAATCTCAGCTTCCGGGAATGCTCCTGACACTCCAGAGCAAGACGCCATAATTGCAAGACCGTGAAATCCTTACACCACATGGGCCAGCAGTTCCTCGCAGGCGATCGTGTAAGCGATAATTCGATAACCGACAATTCCGCGGCCTCCAAACCTTGTGTGGCCTGGAATATGCAGCCCCTAACTGCGCTAAAGGCGTAATAAGGAGGTCTTTGCGCAGCTTGACAAAGACTTGATTTGTTCCTATAATTAGCAATTGATGTAGTCGACTGCTAATTCTGGAGGTGGTGGCAATGATTCGCTTCGACAAACTAACTGAAGGTGCGCAAGAGCTGTTCCACGAGGCACAGGACCTTCTCACGCGCTACAAGCAGAACCAGCTCGACGTGGAACACATCTTCACCGTCCTGGTGACCAAGGAGGGTGTAGGTCGGAATATCCTGCAGGAGATGGGGGTGAACCTGGCCGGATTGGCCAAGGACCTCGACGTTTTGTTGAAGGATACTCCGACCGTGTCCGGCCCGATCGGGACGCAGATCTACATCACCCCGCGCCTGGACGCGGTCGTTGCCGGCGCGCAGATGGAGGCGGAGCGGCTGCACGATGAGTTCATCGGGGTCGACCATCTCCTGCTCTCGATCGCGCGCACGATTGACCCTAAACTCAAGCGGGTCCTCGATCGTTACGGCATCACGCCGGAGGCGATCTATACCGCTCTGCGCAGCGTGCGCGGTGAGCAGCGGGTGACCGACCGCGATTCGGAGGATCGCTACCAGATCCTGAAGAAGTATTCCACCAACCTGACCGAGATGGCCAAGCGCGGTGAACTCGACCCGGTGATCGGCCGCGATGAGGAGATCCGCCGCATGGAGCAGATTCTCTCTCGCCGCCGCAAGAACAATCCCGTCTTGATCGGCGAGCCGGGTGTGGGAAAGACCGCGGTCGTCGAGGGTCTCGCCCAACGAATCGCCAGTGACGATGTGCCTGATTCACTGAAGGGCAAGGAGATCATCGCCCTCGATATTGCCTCGATGGTCGCCGGTTCCAAGTTCCGCGGCGAGTTCGAGGATCGGCTGAAGGCGGTGATCAAGGAGATCGAAGCCGCCGCAGGGAGGATGATCGTGTTCATCGACGAGATCCACATGATCGTCGGCGCCGGCGCTGCCGAAGGGGCGATCGACGCCTCCAACATGCTGAAGGAGCCGCTCTCCCGCGGCAAGTTCCAACTGATCGGAGCGACAACCCTGAACGAGTACCGCGAGCACATCGAGAAGGATGCCGCATTGGAACGCCGCTTCCAGCGCGTGTACGTGGGTGAGCCGTCGATCGATGAGACGGTGGAGATCTTGCGGGGGCTACGCGAGAAATTGGAAGAGCACCATCACGTGAAGATCACCGACCAGGCGATCCAGGCAGCGGCGAAGCTCTCCGAGCGCTACATCTCCGATCGCTTCCTTCCGGACAAGGCGATCGACCTGCTCGACGAGGCGGCGAGCAAGCTACGCGTCGACGGAAGCGGCGAGGCGGTGTCCGAGAAGCAGATCGCGGGGATCGTCTCCCAGTGGACGGGGATCCCGGCCGAGCGGATGCTCACCGAAGAGCGGACGCGCTTGTCGAAGATGGAGGATCTTCTCCATGAGCGCATCATCGATCAGGAGGAAGGGGTGCACGCGATCGCCGAGGCGGTGCGCCATTCCCGCGCCGGCCTCTCCGACCCGCGCCGCCCGATCGGCACCTTCCTGTTCCTCGGCCCGACCGGGGTCGGGAAGACCGAGCTCGCCAAGTCCCTCGCCGCGTTCCTGTTTGGAAGCGACAATGCACTCCTGCGGATCGACATGTCCGAGTACATGGAGCGGCACACCACCGCGCGCCTGATCGGCTCACCGCCAGGGTACGTCGGCTACGAGGAGGGAGGGCAGCTCACCGAAGCCGTCCGGCGGCGCCCGTACCAAGTGGTGCTGTTCGACGAGGTGGAGAAGGCCCATCCGCAGGTGATGAACCTGCTGTTGCAGCTTCTCGATGAGGGACGCCTGACCGATGGACACGGACGCACGGTCGATTTTCGCCACACGATCATCATCATGACCTCGAACGTGGGGAGCGAGTACTTCACCGAGGAGCTCTCGGAGGAGGACGTGCGAGAGAAGATCAAGGAGGAGCTCAAGCGTACGTTCCGTCCCGAATTCCTGAACCGGATCGATGAGACGATCATCTTCCACCCGCTAAGCGAGGAGGCGATCGCCAAGATCGTCGATCTGAAGATTGATCTTCTCAACGAGCGTCTGGCCGAGCAGGGGATCTCCCTCACCCTCACCGATGAGGCGAAGAGGGTCCTGGCCAAGAAAGGCTACGATCGCAACTACGGAGCTCGCCCATTGGAACGCGCGCTGAAACGGCTGGTGGAAAATCCACTGGCGATGAAGATCGTCTCCGGCAAGGTGAAGGAAGGGGATCATGTCACCGTCGATGCCGTGGCAATGTCCGATGTGCTCCTCATCCGTACGCAGGAGCACGCACAGAAGACATAGCGCAAGTCGTGCTGCCGCCGCGGAACCACGCAAACAGCCCTACAAGCTGCCTATAATACGACAGCTTGTAGGTTATGCTTTCAGAAAAAGAAATACTTGGCTAATTGTAGTCTTTCTGCTCTTCTTCTTTTAGGTATTCGAGAATCGCTTCAACAGCAAGGTAGCTAATCGAACGGTCTTGCTTGTCCGCAAGGCTGGCCAATCGCTCGATTGGTCGATTCTCTACCTTGTTCTTGGGAACGTAGATCGATATCTTATCTAGTGTTTGTTTCTGCACGAGAGCCTCCTTTCAATGTTAAGGATCCAAGTATTATACACGCTGAGAGGTAGATTATCAGTGCCGCGCACTACACCACTTCACACCACCGCACACCTTAGCGCGCCAGATACAGCGGCAAACCTCATCCTGTAGCCGCTTGCCAATCGAGCAACAGCCAAGAGATACATCCTGTACGGAAGAATGAAAATCTCGCCGGAGGCAGGTACATGGCTTCCAAGAGTGATCGAGTCTGGAACGAGAGGATGGGTCGGTGTAGTATCTGAAGAAACATTCGCATGTGGAGTCGCTCACAATAGGCTCGATCCAGTGACAGGGTTACGCGAGCATATTCCGAGAGAGTATCGAGGTCCGTGGACGGAGGGCTTTGTCTCCAGTCTTGCGTTATTCAGGGACAGGAAGGTGATGTTTTCTTAGATGTTACTAGGAATTGATATTGGTGGGACGTTCACCGACATCGTGATTAACGATTCGGGCGGGCGCCTTCGGCTGTTCAAGGTTCCTTCCACCCCGAGTGAGCCCGCTGTTGGGGTCATCTCCGCCCTCTCCAGTCTCATCGACCGAGGAGTGATCATCCCTGATCGGGTAGAACGAATCAGGCACGGATCGACTGTGGCGACGAATGCTCTTCTTGAAAGGAAGTGGGCAAGGACAGCTCTCATAACAACGCGTGGATTTCGCGACGTGCTGGAGATCGGCAGGCAAAATCGCCCGGAGCTGTACGATCTCTTCTTCGATCGCCCCATCCCGATCGTAGCGCGGGATCTTCGCTACGAGGTGACGGAACGGTTGGACTACCGTGGAAACATAATCCAGCCATTGGTGGAGGAGGATGTGGACAGGTTGATTCCTCTCTTGCGCGTGGAAGGTGTGGATGCAGTGGCTGTAGTCTTCCTCTTTTCCTATCTCGATCCGACACATGAGCGAGCAGTGCGGGATGCTATCTCCTCTGCCCTGGAAATACCGGTGACCATCTCAAGCGACGTCCTGCCCGAGTTTCGCGAGTTCGAACGGACCTCGACCACGGTCATCAGTGCGGCTCTTCGACCGGTGATCGGGGATTACCTCACATCGCTTGAAGCCGGCGCAAGAGAGAACGGCCTGACCACGCGTTGGCAGATCATGCAATCGAATGGAACGATCACCCGTGCCGATTACGCCCAGACCAACCCGGCGCGCATCCTTCTCTCCGGCCCGGCGGCGGGCGTTGAGGGAGCGCGAGTGGTCGGAGAATTGACCGGGTTTGCTGACCTGATCACGCTCGACATGGGAGGAACGAGCTGCGATGTCTCGCTCATCCGCGATGGCGATCTCAGCCGAACAACAGCGGGCCAGATCGGCGACTACCCGGTGGCTCTTCCGATGGTCGATATCCACACGATAGGTGCGGGAGGGGGGAGCATCGCCTGGATTGACCACGGCGGTGCCCTGCGTGTCGGCCCACAGAGTGCGGGCGCCGATCCTGGGCCGGCCTGCTATGCCCGCGGGGGCAGCGAGCCAACCGTTACCGACGCCCACCTCGTACTCGGTCACCTCCTCCCCTCCCACCCCTTGGGCGGTCTCGATCGGCTCGATCTGGATGCCGCCCGGGGAGCGATCGAACGGATATCTGGTCGACTGGGTCTCGGCGTTGAACAGGCTGCTCTCGGAATACTGGAGATAGCAGATGCCTCTATGGAACGAGCGATCCGCGTTATCTCTGTTGAGCGGGGATACGATCCGCGACAGTTTTCCCTCCTCGCCTTCGGAGGCGCCGGCCCGCTGCACGCCGTCTCAGTCGCTCAGCGACTGGGAATCAGCAGGGTGATCGTTCCGGCCGTGGCCGGTGTCCTATCGGCGTTCGGCCTCGTCGCCGCCCAAATCGGACATGACTTCAGCCAAGGCATAGTGCGATCATTGGCAGAGTGCGAACCTGAGGTAATCTCAAGTATTCTCTCGAATTTGCGCCGCCGCGCGCAGGCAGAGCTGATAGCAGAAGGAGTGGACGTGAAAGCGATCCGCTTTCACGTATCGGCCGATCTGCGTTACTTTGGGCAGGCACACGAGCTTGACGTACCCCTCTTCGACGTGGAGGATGCAAACAACTGGGTGATCGACACAGGGTTCATGCGGGAGATCGCATCGCTCTTTCACGCTGAGCATCTGCGCCGCTACGGGCACGCCTCCGATGAACAGCCTGTGGAACTCGTCACATTGAGGCTGCGGGCGATGGGGCCCGGTTCAGGGGAGGTGCCCCGCGTTAGAACGTCGAGGAAAAGTGCGCAAGATCACTCCGCGACGGAGGCATGGTTTACAAAGAACGGTCCCGTAAAGACGCGCGTACTGCGCCGCAATGATCTTCCCCCAGGGAGCGATCTGGAAGGTCCGGCAGTCGTATTCGGCGAGGACGCGACGACCCTGTTTCCGCCGGGAACACACGCGAGGATCGATGAATACGCAAACATGATTCTGGAGATCGCATGACAAGAGACGGATTAGCTATCGATCCGATCACGCTGGAAGTGCTGCGGCACGCCCTCGCCGCCGTCTCCGAGGAGATGAACGCCAATCTGATCCGCAGTGCGTACAGCTCGAACATCAAGGAGCGGCGTGACTGCTCCTGCGCTGTCTTCGACAAGCGTGGAAGGATGGTAGCGCAGGCCGAATCGATCCCCGTGCACCTCGGGGCGATGCCGTTCTCCGTGGCCGCGGCCATTTCCAAGACCGATACATTTCACCCCGGTGACGTGATCGTCCTGAACGACCCCTACTACGGCGGCGCACACCTGCCCGACATCACCTTCATCGCACCCGTCTTCGTCGATGGAAAGCTGTTTTCCTTTGTTGCCAGCCGCGCACACCACGCCGATGTCGGTGGCAAGGAGCCGGGGAGTGTGGCCGGGGACACGACCGAGATCTACCAGGAAGGGCTGCGCATCCCGCCGATCCGCCTGTGGAGGGAGGGTCATCTCGATCGTGATCTTGCAGATCTCATCCTACTGAACGTGCGCACTCCCGTGGAGCGGCTGGGCGACCTGCGCGCGCAACACGCGGCCTGTGAGACGGGAATCACGCGAGTGCAGGCACTTGCCAGTCGTTTCGGAGCCGATCTGTTGACAAATGGGATGGATGAGGTGATGGATTATTCCGAGCGTCGAATGCGCGCACAGATCGAAAAGCTCCCCGACGGGACGGCCACCTACGAGGATTACCTGGATGGGGACGGAATTACCGACAGTCCGATCCCGATTGTCGCAAGCGTAACGATCGATGGCGAGACGGTTACGGTCGACTTCACCGGCACCTCCCCGGCTGTCGCCGGTCCGGTGAATGCGGTCTATGCGGTGACCGCATCCGCGACCTACTTTACGATACGCGCACTCACCGATCCCGATATCCCGCCGAACGCCGGCTGCTACCGACCGATCGAGATCGTCGCTCCACAGGGTAGCGTAGTGAACGCAGGTCCCCCGGCACCGGTTGTGGGGGGCAACCTGGAGACCTCGCAGCGGATCGTTGATGTGATCCTCGGCGCGTTCTCCAAGCTCTGTCCGGAGCGTGTTGTCGCCGCTTGCCAGGGAACGATGAACAACGTGACCATCGGTGGGATCAGCCCGCGCACCAAAGGACACTACGCGCTCTATGAAACGATCGGTGGTGGGTTCGGCGCGCGACCCGATAGAGACGGGGTCGATGGCGTGCACTCTCATATGACAAACACTCTAAATACCCCTGTGGAAGCGCTGGAGAGCGCCTACCCGCTTCGCGTCGAACGCTACGAGCTGATACGGGGAAGCGGCGGTTCCGGCTGCTACCGGGGGGGATTGGGGATTCGTCGCGACATCACGATCATCGACCACACCGCCCGCGTATCGCTCCTGACCGACAGACGAAGCTCCCGCCCGTACGGATTGAACGGTGGTGATCCTGGAAGAGCGGGAGAGAACGTGCTGATCCGCGATGGCGAGGAGACACCGCTTCCGGAGAAGGGGACCGTTACGCTACACGCCGGTGAGACGGTGAGCATAAGGACGCCGGGAGGAGGAGGATACGGAGTCGCGCAAGAGCGCGACGAACAAGCAATCGAGCGCGATCGCCGTGAGGGGAAGGTATGACGTGGCTTCATTTTGATGTAAGGAACTTTGCAGCAAGCTACGAGGCATTGAGGAGCAAAGCACTAAAGATCTAAGCGGGGTCGATCTTCATGCCACAATCTCATGTGGAGCTTTGTTATATCGCAGGTAGCTTCGCACACCTGTCTGCGTCCGAAGGACTGGCAGGCAAGGCGCTACACTACACTGCTTTTTTTCGTAGCGTTGCAGCTTGTCTGCAACGTTGGGGTGGCAGTCCCAAGTCATGTAGCTACTACAAACAACAAGATGGGTAGCGTAGTGTCCGGTGACGGTCAAACGGCCAATGGACAAGGCTCTGTATCCTTGTTCAGTCTGGCACGGGAAGGTATGCAGGTGTACCATTCCGCGGCGCGCATGTCCGCGGACTGAAAACTGACGCTTGTGAGGAGAAGATGACAACCTATCGCATCGACAAGCACCCGATTCTTCCGATTTCCACAAGAGAGAAGGTAACGTTCTTCTGGAATGGCCAGGCATTGACGGCAAACAGGGGCGAGATGATCGCCTCGGCCCTGTTTGCAAACGGGATCCGCACCTTCGGTCATCATCCAAGAGATGGGTCGCCGCAGGGGATATTCTGCGCCAACGGGCAGTGCTCCCAGTGCCTGGTGATCGCAAACGGCGTTCCGGTGAAATCGTGCATGACCGAGGTTCTCCCCGGAATGCGCGTCGAGCCGATCGATGAACTGCCGCGCCTGCCAGAGGTGACCAGCATCCCGGCGATGCACGAGATCGAGACGATCAAGGTAACGGTATTGATCCTCGGCGGTGGCCCGGCCGGGATGTCTGCCGCTGGTGAGCTTGGAAGGGACGGGGTCGATGTGCTGTTGATCGATGATAAGGACCGCCTCGGCGGAAAGCTCGTCCTGCAGACGCACCGCTTCTTCGGCTCGGTCGAGGCGGTACACGCCGGTACGCGCGGGATCAACATCGCATCGCTCTTATCGGGTGAAATTGAAGCTCTCCCCTCGGTGAAGATCTGGACGAACAGCACGGCCCTGGCCGTGTTCAGCGACAAGAAGATCGGTGTGTTGCGCGGCGGGGATGAGTACGTCCTCATCGAGCCGCAGGTTCTCCTCGTCGCCACGGGCGCGCGGGAGAAGTCGCTTGCCTTCAAGGGGAACACGCTTCCTGGGGTGTACGGGGCCGGCGCCTTCCAGACGCTCGTCAACCGCGACCGCGTACGCGCTGCCGAGCGGCTGTTCATCGTTGGGGGAGGAAACGTCGGCCTGATCGCCGGCTACCACGCGTTGCAGGCGGGAATCGAGGTCGTCGGTCTCGTCGAAGCGCTCCCCGAGTGCGGCGGGTACAAGGTGCACAAGGACAAGCTCGCTCGCCTCGGTGTCCCCATCTACACCTCGCACACCGTCGTCTCCGCCAACGGTGATGATCAGGTGGAATCGGTGACGATCGCCCAGATCGACGACAAGTTCCAGCCCGTTCCCGGTACGGAGAAGTCGTTTGCCTGTGATACCTTGCTCATCGCGGTCGGGCTCGACCCGGTGAACGAGTTCACCGCCAAGGCGCGCGAATACGGGATGAACGTGTTCGACGCCGGCGACGCCGAGGAGATCGCCGAGGCATCGACAGCGATCTTCTCAGGAAGGATCAAGGGGAGAATGATCGCCCGCGACCTCGGGGTGACTGAGGAAGAGATCCCAAACAATTGGTCGCGCACGGCGCAGATTCTCAAGTCAAAACCGGGACGAGCCGGAGAGGAGAACATCCCCACGTGGGAGGAGGGAGTCTTCCCGATCCTCCACTGCGTGCAGGAGATACCGTGCAACCCGTGCAGCGCCGTCTGTCCCAAGGGGCTAATTAAGATCGATAAGAGCGATATCCGGGTGCGTCCGCGGTTCATCGACGATCCGCACCAGTGCCTGGGGTGCGAGCAGTGCGTCGCCATCTGCCCGGGGCTGGCGATCACGCTCGTCGACTACCGCCAGAATAAAGAGATGCCCACGGTGACGATCGCCTACGAGTTCTCGCCGGAGAGCCTCAAGGTCGGAGGAGAGATCACGGTGACCGACTCGGTCGGTGAAGTACTGGGAGACGTCGTCGTGGAGGACCTGCGCGCGATCGAGCGCAACGACCACACCGTCCTCGTCAGGGTGAGAGCGCCGAAGGAGTACGCCAAGCACGTCGCCGGGATCAGGGTTCAGGATCCATCGATCTCTAAGCCGCTTCCGGAAGTCGAGGAGCGCCTGGAGGACGATGTTATCGTCTGCCGCTGCGAGCGGGTCACCGCGGGAGAGGTCCGCAAACTCATTCGTAGCGGTTGCCGCGACATGAACGAGATCAAGGCGGTCACCCGCGCCGGGATGGGGGCGTGCGGAGGGAAGACCTGTACCCCGCTGATCAAGCGTCTCTTCCGCGAGGAGGGCGTTCCGCTGTCTGAAGTGGAGGAGAACGTGAAGCGACCGCTGTTCGTCGAGGTGCCGCTCGGCGTCTTTGCCGGCGCGGGATCACCAGGCGTGGATCCCACGGAACAAGAGGAGGCAGGCCATGAATAATTACGATGTGATCATCATCGGCGCGGGGAGCGTCGGCGTCCCCACGGCGATGTCCATGGCCCGGTCCGGCCTGAACGTCCTCGTCCTCGACCGCTTCTCAAGCGCCGGCCAGGGGTCGAACAAGGCGGCGATCGGCGGGATCCGCGCCACCCACTCCGATCCGGCTAAGATCCGCCTCTGCCTGCGCACTCTGGAAGTCGTCTCAGCGTGGGATGAGACGTACGGTCAGGACATCGAATGGACCGAGGGCGGGTACACCTTCGTCGCCTACCGCAAGCACGAGGAAGAGACGTTCAAGACTCTCCTCAAGACCCAGCACAAGTACGGCCTGGACATCGATTGGTACGACAAGGACGATTTTTTGAAGATTGTGCCCCCAGTGAACCCAGATGGCCTCATCGGTGGAACGTTCTCCCCGCACGATGGGCACTGCTCCACGCTCCTGTTTGGGCATGCGCTTCACGAACAGGCCCTGCACGCCGGGGCGAAGTTTCGCTTTAACGAGCAGGTTATTGCGATCGACGTTCACGAGGGCCACGCGCGTGGGGTAAAGACCGACCGCGCGGAGTACGTGGCGCCGATCGTCGTTAATGCCGCTGGCCCTTGGGCGAGAGAGATCGGAAAACTCGTCGGACTCGATCATCCGGTGAACCCCGACTCGCACGAGGGGGGGATCACCGAGCCGGTCGCTCACTTCTTAGGCCCGATGGTCGTCGATGTACGTCCCGCTCTCGGTTCGGCAAACTACTATTTCTATCAGCTTTCAACCGGCCAGGTCGTGTTCTGCATCACGCCCAGCCCATCGATATGGGGATTCGATCGTCGTGAGACGAGCACGTTCCTGCCGATGGTCGCCCGCCGCATGGTCGACCTGATGCCGATCCTTTCTAACATCCGCGTGCGCCGCACCTGGCGCGGCCTCTATCCGATGACCCCTGATGGATCACCGCTTGTCGGCAGATCGCAGGAGATCGGTGGCTACATAATGGCGATCGGGATGTGTGGCCAGGGATTCATGCTTGGGGTCGGTCTGGGAGAGCTGCTAACCCGCCTGGCCACAGGAGACCTGACATCAGATGATGAGGAGACCCTGCACATCCTCTCCCCGTACCGGCAGTTCCACGGCGAGGAAGCGTTGAAGTAGCGCGGCAGCTTGCCTGCCGCGTTGATGCGCAGCAACGTCACGGGCCACAAGCCCAACGTCGGAGACGAGCTCCGGCGCTACACCAGAGGATGGCTTTCGTAGCGCGGCAGCTCGTCTGCCACGTTGAGAGGTGCAGCGACAGCACAGATTGCAAAGGTGATGTCTGATCCGCACAGAACTGATGCCAAGAAACATTCACCGCCGAGTAGAGAGGAGGCGCGCATTATTTAGGACAGTGACTTCCGATGTATCCGTCCCATGCGAGCCGAAACCTGAAGTCACTACACGCTCGAAATCACAAGTGGTAATGAACCTTGGGGCTTGGCCCTACCCGGTTTGAGCTATAACTGGCGTCTGCTCATCTTCGGCAGGCTGGCGCTCGAGATAGACCAAGCGTGTGAGAAAGAGAGCGAAGATCAGCGCAAAATGGCACATCACTGAGGGAAGCGAACCTTCTGCTGGAGGCATGTACCGCGACAAGACGAGGGAAGGAAGGACAAACGCCAGTGTCCCGGCAAATACTTGAAACAGGAGGCGGCGCCGATGGGGATCTTGGCAGGTTTTCACGCCGTATCCGGAGTGTACGATCATCCCGAGGAGCCCCAACCAGTAGAAACCGCTGTACACCATGAATCGCGGCATGGGATTAGTGTAGTGTGCAAACAATACGCTGCACACCGATGAGGAGACAAATCCCCTATCCAGAGCAATCCATATCACAATACCGATAGCAGCGGCGAGCATGGAGTAGGCATTCCCGTAGGCCATGCGGGACCGAGGGCGCTGTAGCTTGGCGATCAGCAACAGGGCGAGAGGAGGGAGCCAGGTGACGGCGATGAACGCCAGCCGTGGCAGGAACCCGGCTGCAGCCGAATTGGCGCAGATGCTCACCTCGATGATCTGATAGGCCGCAAGGAGAGCGAGAATCCCCGCGGTGGTGCGAATGATCGACCTAATGCCCGGCCCGCGTAGCGCCCAGACAGCAACGGCAATCTCGAACAATGCGGTAGCTATGGCAAGTCCTGGAGAGTAGTCCATGAGATACCCCTTCTTCCTCGAATTTCGCTGATTTAGTATACAGCACTTTCACAGATCGATCACCTCAATTTGGATGGAGCTTGGCTCATGGCTCTCTGATATCCCTGCCATCGATAGCGCTGTCAGCGTGAATTACTCATTCCTATGCGTTATGATGCACCGCCCGTCATCGTACTGGATGAGCGGAGCAAATGAGCGAGGGTGAAAAAGTGAAGGACTTTGATCACAGCTTGCAGGCGTTACTTACCAGAGAGAATATCATCAACAACCCCACAAGGGAATCCCTAATCGAGCATGCCGTCAGGAACAAGGAGGCGCTGCTGAGCTCCTGCGGTGCGCTCGCTACATGGACACCAACAGAATCGACCGGACGCAGCCCTCTCGACACGCTAACGGTCCGCCGTGCAGAGAGCGAAGGCAATATCGACTGGGACTCTCCGAACAACATTCCCATCGATGAGAGGACGTTTGATATGGTTATCGAGGATGCGCTTGCCACGCTCGAGAAGAAGGAGAGGCTCTACATCACCGACCGCGTCCTCGGTGCAGACTCCGCCTATGCCCTTCCCGTCAAGACGATCAGCGATCAGGCTCTCACGGCTCTGTTCACAGATAACATGTTCCGGCCCATTCCATCGGATATCGCAAAGAGTGTCTTTGGCAATCGTCCCTTCATCATGCTTGTCCTTCCCTACGACAAGCTCGATCCTAAGCGATACGAAGGGCGCCTGCGCATAGATCCGCGCATCGGTGGGACATCGACGATGGTCATCGGGATGGACTACGACCGCGGGATCGGGGTCGTCTACGGCTCGGCCTACGGTGGATCGGTGAAGAAGCTGATGTTCACCGTGATGAACTACCTCCTCCCCGCTGAGGGGATCCTGCCGCTGCACTGCTCGGCAAACGAGGGTGAGAACGGGGACTCCGCGCTGCTGCTCGGGCTCTCCGGGACAGGGAAGACAACTCTCTCCGCCGACCCGCGCCGCGCCCTCCTCGGGGACGATGAACACGGCTGGAGCGACGACGGGATCGCGAATTTTGAGAACGGCTGCTACGCCAAGCTGATCGACCTCGATCCTAAAAAGGAGCCGGAGATCTACAACGCCGTGATGCACGAGGACGACTACCGCAGGCACGGATCGATCGTGGAGAACGCCATGTTCTACCCGAGTGGTGAGTTCGACCTGTACGATGATCGCCTCACGCCAAACTCCCGCGCGTCCTACCCGCTTGCCTATCTGACAAACATCAAAGAATCGTCCACCTCCGGGCATCCAAAGACGATCCTCTTCCTCACCGCCGACGCCAACGGGGTTATCCCGCCGATCTCCAAACTGACCAAGGAGCAAGCGATGCTGTGGTTCCTGATGGGGTACACCAGCAAGCTCGCGGGGACAGAGACCGGGATCGTCGAGCCGAAGTCCACCTTCTCCCGTTTCTTCGGTGAGCCGTTCATGCCGCGCAACCCGGACGTATACGCGCGCCTGCTCGGCGACAAGATGGAAAAACACGGAACTACTGTCTACCTCGTGAACACAGGCTGGTCCGGCGGGCCGTATGGCATCGGAAAGCGGATGGACATCAACCTCACCCGCGCGATGGTCCACGCTGCCCTCACCGGCGCGCTGGCAAACGTACAGTACGATGAGAACGAGATATTCCACGTACTCGTCCCGCGCACCTGTCCCGATGCTCCATCAGAGATCCTTAATCCGAGAAACACGTGGCAGGACGTGGCCGCTTACGACGCGCGTGCCAGTAAACTTGCAAGCGAATTCGCCGCACACTTCGACAAGGCCTACGGGAACAAGGGGATCGATGAGGCGATCGTCCGCCAGTGTCCGGGGAAGTAGTTTCATCCCAACGCGAAGAGCAAACCCGTAACGAGACGATACAGGTGGGGCGCCCCTCCTATGTACAGCTTACTTGATCTGCGGTCTAAATTTGATATCATAAAAAGATCGGTGGTGGTAACTATGAATATCTCGACGGACATCAAGTCAGTGACGTATCTCAAATCCAAAGCGGCTGATTTACTGAAACAGATCAACGAGACAGGGAGACCTGTGGTCATCACTCAAAACGGAGAACCAAGAGCCGTCTTGCAGGACCCGAAGAGTTATGACAACATGCGAAACGCCATCGGGATCTTGAAACTCCTCTCACAGGGCGAAGAGGACATTAAGAACGGCCGATCTAAGCTTCAAAAGGACGTATTTGAGCGCATGGAGAAATCGCTAAGGGGAAAATGAGCGATAAGTACGAAGTGATCTGGGCTGCGACAGCCGTTGATGACTTGACTGACATTGTAGCCCACGTAGCCAATAACAGTCCTGCAGATGCGCTAAGAATACTGAAGAAGATCAAGGAAGCCTCCTCACAGCTCTATCATCTCCCCGAGCGCGGCCGTATAGTGCCAGAACTACAAGATCAAGGGATCATGCAATATCGAGAGTTGATTGTGACTCCATGGCGCGTTATGTATCGAATAGCAGGAAAGAATGTATTCGTCTTGTCCGTGCTTGATTCACGAAGGAACGTAGAGGACATTCTGCTGGATCGACTCACACGCCCAGTTGTAGACTGAGTAACGTATGGTCCAGGACCTTGCGGAGTTGTCCGTACAAGGAGCCCAATGAAGATCGAGTATGAATCAATCGGCATAATCCACAGCCCGTTTAAGTCGACTGAAGGAATGCCGATACAGCCAGCCGGAGCGGAAGGGATCAGTGGCACGGTTGAGGTCTTCGATAAACTTGCCGAAGGGCTGAAGGATCTCGACGGGTTCTCGCATGTCATCCTGATCTATCACTTCCATCGCAGCTCAGGGTACGACCTACTGATTGCGCCGTTCATGGACACCGCTCAGCGTGGTGTCTTCGCCACACGTGCCCCGCGGCGCCCGAATCCAGTCGGCCTGTCGGTGGTTAACTTGATCAAGATCGAGGGAGCTATCCTGCACGTGAGAAACATCGACATCCTCGATGGAACGCCTCTACTCGATATCAAGCCCTACGTGCCCGATTTTGACTATCATCGGGTAACGCGCTTTGGCTGGCTGGAGCAGGTGCCCGGTCGCGTGCGAAGAGAGAGATCGGACGACAGGTTCAAGTAGGAGGCTTCTGATTGATGTACACGTTTTGACAAGGGAAACACGCTCGGGGACGATAAGCGGCTTCGTCGCGATTGCCCTGTGGAGCACCACCGTGGCCCTGGCTCGCAGCACATCAGAGCAGCTTGGCCCACTTACCGCAGCGGCGGCTGTGTACAGCGTGGGTGGCGCGATCGCTCTCCTGCGCCTTTCGCGCTCTGATCAGAGGCGCCGTGGGATCCGCCAGGTTCCATTTAAGTACCTGATCGGTTGTGGTATACCGTTTCTCTCCTACATGATTGCGCTCTTCCTCGCGATCGGCCTCGCCATGAACCACCAGCAAGTGTTAGAGATCGGGCTCTTAAACTACCTTTGGCCGACGCTGACGATCCTCCTTTCTTTGATCATCCTCAAGAGAAGAGCAAACTTGCTCCTCATCCCGGGAACGTTCCTTGCACTCGCTGGCATCTTCCTCGTGCTAACGCAGGGATCGCACGTCTCCTGGGGATCAATCCTGGATAACATATCCGCCAACCCAGCTTCGTACTCACTCGGGTTGTTTGCTGCCTTGTCGTGGGCGCTGTACTCCAACCTCACCAGGCGCTGGGCGGGAGATAGTGCACAAGGGATGGTCGACTTGTTCCTGCCGATCACGGCCATCGTGCTCATCGTCATTGCGCTTCTCACTGAGAGGGGGCAAGCGTGGAACTTGCGAGTTCTGTTGGAAGTGGGGTTTCTGGGTACCGTAACCTACATCGCCTACTGGTCGTGGGAGACATCCATGCGCGTTGGGAACTTCACCCTGGTCACCGCCGCTTCGTACCTAACGCCCTTCTTCTCAACCGTGGTTGCCAGCCTCTACCTTCATGTGGCGCCAATAGCGAATCTGTGGATAGGCTGTGGTGTGCTCATCTTGGGATCTCTGCTTAGTTGGGCTTCGGTGGTGGCACTGCAGGATGAATCCAGCAAGCATTTCTGAGAAGACGAACTCCCCCGCAGAGGCGCAGAGAGAGCGGAGAACAGAGAACACAGTGATGCGTGATAAGTGAAGAGTAACGAGGCGCTATTGTGAATCGAATTACACACTGCGAAACATGCCTCTCACCGTTAGAACGTGGTGATAAAGCCCGAAGTCTCAAGGCCACACTTTGATAAAGAGCGGGAAAATGATTAAACTTTCTGAGGATGCTGCGCAGCAATAAGTTATCAAACTTCAGTATTTCCCTATTAATAATTTAAAAAACCTGTAATCTTTATGTTGTAGGAGGATATCGTTGAAAGTAAAGAATATCGCTATTATTAGTCATGTGGATCATGGCAAGACAACGCTTGTTGACTGCCTATTGAGGTTTTCGGGTACGCTTAGAGATACAAGCGATCGACTTCTTGACAGCAACGATCTTGAGAAGGAAAAGGGCATGACCATACTGTCAAAGGTCGCGTCCGTTTCATATAAAGATTATAAGATCAATATAGTTGATACACCGGGGCATGCTGATTTTGGCGGAGAAGTTGAGCGCATAATGAATATGGTTGACGGTGTTTTTCTGCTTGTCGATGCGGCTGAGGGACCGATGCCGCAAACGAAATTTCTCCTGTCGAAAGTCTTGGAATATGGGTTTCGCCCTATTGTGGTTATCAATAAGATTGATAGGAAAGATGCAATGCCGGACATTGCCGCTGGACAAGTGTTCGATCTCTTCTACAACCTGGGGGCAAACGCGAAACAGCTCGATTTCCCGCTTCTCTACGCATCCGCAAGGCAAGGGTATGCTGTGGAGGAGCTGTCCGATGAGAGAAAGGATTTCACACCATTCTTCGAAGCCGCTCTCAAGTATGTCAATGATCCTAAGGGCAGCAACGACAACCCGCTCCAAGTGCAGGTAAGCCTCATAGATTACGACGACTATCTTGGAAGACTTGGCATTGGAAGGGTCGTCAATGGCGAGATCAGAACCAACGACGCCGTTCTTGCAGTTTATCCCGACGGCAAGAAGCAAAATGCCAAGATAATGAAACTCTATGGCTTTATGGGCAACAAGAGAGTTCCTATCGACTATGCAAGCTCTGGCGACATAATAGCGGTCAGCGGAATCAGCAACATTGATGTTGGCGTAACCTTGACAGACAAGGAGCATCCCGCTCCACTTCCGCCTCTCCATATTGATGAACCTACAATGTCGGCTATTTTTTCCGTAAATGATAGCCCATTTGCAGGCAAAGAGGGTAAATATGTTACAGTAAGCAAGCTAAAAGAACGGCTCATAAAAGAATCGCGATCTAATGTTAGTATCATATATAGAGAAGCGGGGACAGGCAAGTTCGAGATTGTTGCGCGAGGAGAGCTGCAGCTTGCTATTATTATGGAGGAGATGAGGAGGGAGGGCTACGAATTTTCTGTTTCTGCTCCTAAGGTCGTCTTCAAATATGAAAGCGGCAAGAGGTTTGAGCCCATACTCAGCTTTACGGCTGAAGTAGCTCCGATTTATGTGGGGGCGGTCATTGAAAAGCTATCTCAAAGAAGGGCATCTATAGATAGTATCGACCAGCTCTCAAACAATTTATCGAGAATATCAGGAACCGTTCCTACTAGAGGGTCGCTCGGATATCACCAACAGTTTTTAACTGATACGCATGGAGAGGGTGTTATATCATTCACGTTCAAGGAATATGGCGAATATAGAGGCGATATAAAAAGAAAAAAATTCAATTCCCTCTCGTCTTTTGAGACTGGGAAAGTTACTGCATATGCTTTGAACAACCTCTCCAAGCGAGGTGAATTTTATGTAGCTCCCGGTGAGAGTGTTTACGGCGGACAGGTGGTGGGCTTTACATCCCTCGATCATGACATGGATATAAACGTTTGTAAGAAGAAGAATCTGACAAATATGCGTGCTGCCGCTGCGGACAAAACGGTTGTAATTAAGCCGCCTGTAAAAATTAGCCTTGAAAAGGCAATTGAACTTGTTACGGATGACCAACTGATAGAAATAACACCTAAATCTGTCCGCTTGCACTTTAGATTGTTAAGTGAGAATGAACGAAAGAAATATTCAAGAGGACAGGAATGGCGTGGGCAAACTGTCCGACCGTGATGTGGGCGATAAGACGATCGCAGTTATGCGGGAGAACATATGCGTCAAGGCAATCTACCATTGCAATTTGTACGTGATTGGCCCTATTTTACGGAATGAGCTTAGCGTTTCGTCAAGCAGAATGCCACTTGACGAGATTGAGAGTCTTGTTTTGTGTATTCAGTCTCGCGCTGCTCCTCCGGATTCGTTGCCGAGATATAGGAATAGGGTTCCGTGAAACCTCAATCCGACCCAACTCATCTCAATCAGTGTCGGTAAACGTTCCCTCGCTGATCAACCTTGACCACAACGACGACGCGGGCATCGTCCTGGACTGTATAAACGATGCGGTAGGGACCTTGGCGAACTCGGTAGCGTTCCTGATCCGTGAGTTTCTCGCACCCGTTCGAGCGCGGGTTCACAGCAAGCGTCTCCATCCGCTTCAGGATTCGCCGAACGTTCTTCTTTGGGGTGGCGCGGAGGTCTCTTGCGATGGACTTCTTGAACAGAAGGCTATATCTTGCCATGCGCTTTCAAGTCTTCGAGCAGCGCCTCATATGTAATCGTCGGCTCGGCTGCCCGCTCCTCGAACGCCGCCAAATCCTCTTGGTCCTCTCGAAACGCTTGCCGTATGGCGTCATTGACGAGATCGGAGATCGAGCGCTCTGTGTTGGCCGCCTTTATTCGTAAGGCCTTGTGTAATTCAGGCTCGAAGTAAAAAATATCCCCGCCCTCCCGGGACGGGGCTTTTCAAAACAACTGCAACTGCGCCGGACTCTTCGTCCTTTGTTCGTGAAACCGAATGTATTTCTTGATCACTTCCGCCGTCACTTTGTCCCCCACCGTCCGCGCAAAGTACCCGTCCTCCCAGAACTCCCCGCCCCATAATTGCTTCTTCACCCTCGGAAACTCTTTCCGTATCTCTCTCGCACTTACTGCCTTCAGTATCCCTACTACCTTCGATATCGAGTACTTCGGTGGAAAACTTATGAATATGTGTACGTGATCTCCTGCCACCTCCATCTCCTCAATCTCAAACCCATGGTATTCCGCTATCTCTCTAAACAACTCTTTAACCCGCTCTCTGATCTCTCCCCGCAGTACCCACTTCCGATACTTCGGTGCCCATACCAGGTGATACTTCGTGTCGTACACACAATGACTGCCTCTCTTTGTTGCCATACCTCCACTGTACTACAAACTGTGCTGCTTGCAGCAGCAAGCACTTTTCATCCCCGCCCTCCCGGGACGGGGCACTCAAGTGCCATCTCTCGTAGAATGCTCTTGTGCTTGCATAGTTCTCGTCTGGATGTGTCGAGCTCAATGTCTTCACTTGCAGGTACTCAATTCCCTGCTGTTGAAGATACTCCTCCACTTTGGTGACAAGGGTTCGCCCTACACCGTTACGGTGCATCTCGGGACGTACACCCATGACGTGTACTTCAACTGCGTACTCGTTGTGTTGTCGCACTGTGAGAAACCCTATCACGTCATCGTCTGCAAGGGCAAGGAACGTAGGAAATATCTCAATATCGCGAATGTACTGGCGAGTGGCTTCTTCAATCCCAAACCACTCGGGCAGAGAATGAAGTACTGGTTCACAGAGAGCGGCTTTTCCAAAGAACGGTCCTTGCACAACGATTGCCATGATTCACTCCTACAACCTCAATATCATCAATACAGTTCCTGCTGGTGCAACAACGGGTGCGGCGTGAGCAACCTTGCCAGCCAGCTAACCGCAATGCGCATGGAGCAGTTGAAAAGCGCCGAGATTAGCCAAGTCGGGTTCATGCGGCAGTTATGCCACTCCGCTCAAATCTTTAACTTTTCCTTTAACTGATCATTCGGCATCGGATAGTAAGGTCCTCCTCGAAACTTCTCCGTATAGATCGCGTGCTCGGGACACCGATTGTAGCATCTCCAACATCCGTAGCATTTATTCATATCGAAAACCGGCTTCGGTTCCAGCCGGATCGCCTTGTATGGACATCCCTTCTCGCACGTGCCACACTCTATGCACAACGACTCATCGACATATTTCTCCCCCATATTCTCCCGTGCCCTTGTTCGGGGAAACGCCGGCAGTATTCTGTTTATCAACCCGATGCGCATCCTCCGCTGCTCAACCTTCTGGCCTTCCTGCGCTCTCTCGAGAAGCTGCCTCAACTCCAATATGAATGCGTCAAAGTACCGCAGCCTCTTCTCGCCAGGTGCTTCCTCAGCTCCCTTTCCCCGGGCGATCATCGGCGGATAGCTCTCTGGCGTTCGCAGTGAATGACCCGCTATCACGTTGAAACCCTTCGCTGCTACGATCCTTTCCAAGGTAGGCAGCGTTTTCCCGCTTATAAAACCATACGTGTTGAAGACGAATGCCAGCTTGTCCTGCTGTTGTGGCAATCCCTCTATTAACGTCTGGAACAGGTAGGGAGGCCCCCCGAAGTCGGCAAAAGTGGCGAATCCCACCACATCATACGGCTCCAAATCAACTTCCTTCCTCTTGACAACGTCTACGAGATCGAACGGGGCGGTGACGTTCCCCGCGATGTATCTGCAAGCCAGCTTTGTATTACCAGAACCCGAGTAGTAGTAAATAATGCCCTTCATTTTTCATTACCTCCTTTTTGTTGGTTTCTGTATCTTTGGAACGGGAGCGGCATAACATTGTTTATATCGATCCTCATAACACCCCAAACATGGCTACGATTGCCATATAAGACGCCTGTAAACAGAGCATCACTGTCGGCGCAACCGCTGAGATATCAAGCTGTTGCAATAATACACCGTTCTTATCATCGTATCCTACATGGATCGGCATAATGCCCTTCATGTCCGCCTGAAAACATCCGGTGACAAAACGCATAGTGAGGAACGAACGGTGTTTTTCGTCATTCGCGTGCAATCGCTTTGTTGTGCTATTTCTCGTAGAAGACTTCATACATGGATGTGTGTTTTTCCTTTTCCAACAGGAAGTTATCATCTTCTGGATAGTACTTCGCAAGCTCGGGTTCGGCACCTGCAAACTTCGTAACGGCTTCTAGCGAATCCCAAATGGTTACAAAAAGAAAATGCGCGATTGTGTTTTCGTTTCTACGCTGAAAATACAACTTTATAGTCCATCAACAGAACCATAATCTGGTGCTGCTTTTTCAATCATAAACCTCTCATATTCGTCAGCCTTTTCAATGGCAACTTTTTCATGCCACAATCTCATAATCGCCAAAACACGGCCTCCTGTTCTTCACTCATAACCACGATTCGTGTGTGAATCGGCAATGTGTAATCATTGCGCACTGATCATCAAAGATGGAAGTGTCCCCCTGGTTGTTAAAACTTGACGATGGCCTCAGGCAGCGGTAAAGCTGTCGAAAGAAAAGAAAAAGGAGGCCACCGTATGAACAAAGGTAGCGTTTTACAGGCGCTTGGTCAAGTAAG